>NZ_JBTWMV010000054.1:0-45764 GCF_054850255.1 Streptomyces sp. 7R007
CCGACTCGTCCTTGACCAGGAAGCGTTCGGGCGTCTCGATGGTGGACAGCTTGCGCAGCCACCAGAAGCCGAGCGCGAACAGGCCGCAGACGCAGGCGAGTACGAGCTGACCGAGCGCGGTGCCGTAGGGCGCCACGAAGTCCCGGTTGAAGATGGACAGCCCGAGCACGAACGCGATCGAGACGGCGACCACGATCTGCACCGACCGCCGGGTGGAGGCGCGTTGGGCCATCACGCGCTGGCGCATGTCCACTTCCTCACGCGCCGACTTGGCCAGCGCGCCCAGCACCTGCCGCAGACCGGGGCCGCGCAGGCGGGCGTTGAGGATGAGCGCGGCGACGATGATGTCGGCGGACGCGTCGTTGATCTCGTCGCCGAGCTGCTGGAGCGCGTCCGGGAGCGGGGTGCGGGCCCGCAACCGGTCGACGAGCGCGTCGAGATGGGGGCGCAGGACCGGGGCGGACGCGCGGGCGGAGGCCGGAATCGCCTGCTCCAGGCCGACCGCGCCCGCGATGGTGTCGCGCAGGGACTCCGTCCAGGAGGCGAGGGCCTCCACGCGGCGCATGGCGGCGCGTTCCTCCGCGGCGCCGCCGAAGAGGCGGTCCCAGAAGAAGACGAGGACGCCGGCGGCGATGCCGGCCACCGCCCAGCGGGTCAGCAGCAGCACGACCAGGCCGACGATGGCGGCGAGCGAACCGCGCTGCCCGGCGAACCGGACGAGCTCGCTCGCCCGTTCGGCGGCCTTCTGCTTCTCGTGGTCGGGCTTGGCGGGCAGTCCGCGTACGGCGATCATCAGCAGCGCGAGTCCGCCGCCGACGGCGACACCGCAGCCGATCGAGTACAGGACGGTCGTGGAGAACAGGCCGCCCATCGAACCGAGCGAGCCGAGAGCCTCGTACGTCATGTCACCCCCACGTTCCCGTGGGCCGGTAGCCCTGGGCGATCAGGTCCTCCAGGCAGGAGATGGGCGCGTGCGGGACGACCCGGCCGTCGGGGGCCTCGGCGAACACCTCGCTGGACAGCACGCGGCCGTCGACGCCGTTGACCTCGCGGACCGAGGTGACCATGCGCTGCAGGCGGCCGCCCGTCTGGTAGTTGTTGCGCCGCTGGATGAAGACGACGAAGTTCACCGCGCCCGCGATGAGCATCTGGCTGGCCTCGATGGGCAGTCGCTCGGAGGCCTGCAGGGCGTAGGTGGAGATACGGTTGAACACCTCGCTGGAGCTGTTCGCGTGGATCGTGGACAGGGAACCGTCGTTGCCCTGCGACATCGCGTTGAGCATGGTGACGATCTCGTCGCCGAGGACCTCGCCGACGATGACGCGGGAGGGGTTCATACGCAGCGAGCGGCGCACCAACTCGGCCATGGTGATGGCGCCTTGGCCCTCGGAGTTGGGCAACCGCTCCTCGAACGCGACCACGTTGGGGTGCAGGTCGGGGAAGGTGTCGAGGCCGAGCTCCAGCGCCCGCTCCACGGTGATCAGGCGCTCGTGCGGCGGGATCTCGTTGGCGAGGGCCCGCAGCAGCGTGGTCTTGCCGGCGTTGGTGGCGCCCGCGATCATGATGTTCTTGCGGGCCCGCACCGCACAGGCGAGGAAGTGGGCGACCTCGGGGGTCAGGGTGCCGTTGCCGACGAGGTCGGAGATGAAGACCTTGCCCATGCGGGCGCGCCGGATGGAGAGCGCGGGGCGCCGGGCGACGTCCATGACGGCCGACAGACGCGAGCCGTCGGGCAGTCGCAGGTCGAGCTGGGGGTTGGCGGAGTCGAAGGGCCGGGACGACAGACCCGAGTAGGCGCCGAGCACCTGGATCAGCTCGATGAGCTCCTCGTCGGTCTCCGCGACGGGCTCCCCCTTGACCTCCCGTCCGTCGGCGTATCCGACGAAGACCTGGTCGCACCCGTTGATGTCGATGTTCTCGACCTCGGGGTTGTCGAGCAGCGGCTGCAGCCGGCCGACGCCGAAGAGGGCCGCGTGCACGGCGGCGGCGTACTGCTCCTCGGTCTCGGCGTCCAGCGGAGTGCGGCCGGCGTTGATCTCCGTCCGGGCGTACTCCTCCAGGATCTGGGCTATGACCGCGCGCGCGTACTGCCGTTCGTCCTCGTTGGACATCGGCGTGACGTTGTTCGCCTGGTCCAGACGGCGCTGTTCGGCGATACGGTCACCGGCCTCCTGCCGGAACCGCTTGACCAGTTGGTGGTCGACAGCGGTCATCCCGCGGCCCCCGCATGCCCGTTGACCTGACCGTGGGCGGGTACGGCCCAGGCGGCGCCGTACTGCTGGTAGAGGTCCGCGGTGACCTTGCGGGCCGAGCGGATGAGCAGCGACTTGTCCAGGCGCCCGCGCTTGCGGCCGGCCAACTGGTCGGCTCCGGCGGGGTCGTCGGCGATGGTGCCGACGACGCGGGCTCCGGTCTGGGCGTGTACGAGCATGTCGTTGACCTGGCCCGCGAGCTTGCCGGCGCTGCCGGGGTCGGCGACGAGGATGACGCCGATCAGCGGGGTGGCGAGGCTGGCGGCGCCGCGCGGGCCGCCGTGCAGCTTGTTGGAGAGCGCGGCGGCGCGGTCGCGGACGCGGGCGATGGCCTCGGGCTCGGTACGGGAGACGAGCAGGACCAAGGCGGCGTGCGGGAACAGCTCCGCGGCCGGGGTGTCGCCGCTGATGCGTCCGCAGTCGGCGATGACGTCGGCGGGCGCGTTCGGGGAGTCGGCGAGGCTCGCGAAGGCGCGGCCGAGGGTGGGCCACAGGCCGGCCAGACCGGCGGCCTGCTCGGCGATGCCGAGACCGACGAGGACTTCGAGACCGCCGCTCAACGGCTGGACGTGGTCCCAGAGTTGGTCGGGCACGAGACCGCGGCGGGCGGTGGCCGCGATGGACAGCATGCCGGTGTTGGGGTTGAGCGGGCCGCCGTGCGCCGCGGCGCTGCGGTAGACCAGGTCGCCGCCGGCCGGGTCGGTCTCGGCCAGCAGAACACGACGCGGCCAGACCGCGGCGAGGGCGACGGCCGCGGTGGTGACGCCGGGGGAACCCTTGTCGGCGGCGAGGGCGATGAGAGCCATGTCTCTTGAGCCGCCTTCTACTTGCTGGAGACGAGCACGAGAGCGACCTCGCCGTTGGAAGCGGCCTGGGCGAGTTCGGCGGCCTTGTCGCTGTCGACGCTCACCGTGATCGCCTTGTTGGTGCTGCTGACGAGGTCGTCGCCCGCCTTGGGCACCTGGGTGACCGTGGCGCGGTCGACGATCAGCGAGTTGCTGGAGGAGGACGAGGACGAGTTGGAGCTCGAACCCGTGTCGCTGGTGACGCGGTAGGCCGCGACGATGTCCCCGGTGTCGATGTTGGTCGGGTACTGGCCGGCCTTGAGGGAGAGACCGACGAGGGCCTTGCCCTCGCCGACGCCGGCCTGGTCGCCGAACATCTCGCCGACGGCGACGGCGCCGGCGGGGATGGTGTTGAGGGCCTTCAGCCTCTTCAGCGCGCTGAGCTGCGACCACTCGACGTAGTGGATGCTGCTGTCCCTGGCGACCATGACGGAGGTCACGTTGCTGCTGGTGACCGACCCGCCCGCGGGGATCTCCTGGGTCACCTTGACGACCTCGACGCGGTCGCCGACCTGGAGGACGAGCATGGTCGCGCCGAGGGCGCCCAGCAGGATCAGCAGTACGGCCAGCGCGGCCAACGCGGGTTTGCGCTCGCGAGGCGGAGTGGGAAGCCGGTCGCCGACCGACGGTTGAGCCGGAGCCGCGGAACGTCCCGCGCCCGCCCCCGTACGCTCTTGGATCTTCACGCAACCGCTCCCCGTACACCCAAGAAATTGCCTACCAATTAGGACACTTCACGCTTCTCGACCGCTGGTTCAGGGTCCGAACCGGCTGAATATCCAGCACAGAAGTGAGTGTCAAGCCATGGCACCGTATCAGCAGCACATAAGCCCCTCAAGGCGCGTCCCGACTCCCGGACCGCATCGCGCCCACTGTTATCCACTCGCAACTTGACGTGCGGATATCCCAGTTGCGCGGGCTCTCGGACGGCTCCGTCACCTGTGCGCCAGCGAATCCACCGCCGCACCGACAACCCGCCCCAACCGGGACGAGCCGCACGACTCGCCCATCATGCCTGCACGAATCGCTCACGAGACTGTCGAGGCACCGTGACATGATCTCTGCTCGCCGCGCAGCGGTCGCGTACGCCCCCCACGACGTACGCCCTCACTACGCCGGAAGGTCTCCCATGAAGCGCGCAGCACTGGCTGCCACCGCCTCCGCCCTGTCCCTGACCGCCGTACTGACGGGCTGCTCCGGCAGCGACTCGCCAGACGCGAAGCCGACGGGGTCGGGGCCGGGGTTCACTACGGCGGCGGAGAAGCGGGTGAGCCCGGCGCAGCGGTTGGCGCAGCTGGTGATCACGGACGCGGACGCGTCCGGCAAGACCGTGAAGAAGCTGAGCACGGAGTACCTGCTCGCGACGTCGCAGGACGAGGTCACGCTCGACAAGGCGGTCTGCGCTCCCCTGGCGTACGCGATGAACCAACTCCCCCTCGGTACCACGCAGGCGTCTCTGACGCGTTCGGTGGTGGGCGGTTACGGCTCGGCGATCACATACATCACGCTCGCGTCGTACGACACCCGGACCGCGGCCGAGTCCGCGATGTCCGGCCTGTCGAAGGCGATCGAGTCATGCGGCGGCGGCTTCACGGCCAAGGGAAGCGGCGGCACGAGCACGTACGACTCCGTCACTGCGGAGAAGCCGGTCGCCACGGCCGGCGACGCCTCCCTGGCCTTCCGCTCCACGATGACCTTCCGCGGCGTGCCCCACACCCTGCACACGGAGGCCGTCCGCAGCGGTGACCTGGTCGCCGTCTACTTCGCGGTCAACGGAACGGCGATCGCGGACAGCCGACCGAGCGACGCGAAACTGCCGACGGCGATCGTGAAGGCGCAGAACGCGAAGCTGGCCTGAGCGAGACGAGACGACTTCCCGAACTCGCCCAACGCGGTGAACCCGGCCACACACGCCCCAAGCCCCTCGGTCGGGTGAACGAGGGGACGTCCGAACCCCGACCGGCGCCACCTGCCGCGGTGCGATCGCCTTGGCGTTCGGACGCCTTCCTGCTCCTCCCCGCGCTGTACGGCAACCTGACGGCGTCGTTCGCGAGCGCCTACGTACTGAGCACTGAGCACTGAGCAAAGGGTTCACCTCCGCGCACCGCCCGTGCCTGTCCAGTCCCTCCTGGGCGACCTTCGCCGTGGCCATCACGGCCATCGGCATCACCACCATGGTCGAGGCCGTCACATGGGGCACCGTCAGCGGCTTTCGCCATCCCCGGCAGTACAAGCCCAGGGAGAGCCCAGGGAGAGGGTCGTTTCACATGCGGAAGAGTGAGTGCAGCGCCGCGAGCGAGGACGGTCGCCCCGGAATCCGCCACCCAAGCCGGAGTCGATAGCGAACCGAAACCCCATCACGAACAACACGCACGCATCGGCTCGTTCAGCACACAACCCACACACCGCCGAACCCGGTACGTCCATGATTGCACCGGTTCGCAGGGAACTTCGCTCTGGCGAAACGCGGAACCCCACCGATACCGTTTGTGCCCTTGACGAACTTGAGTCTCACGGGGAGCCCACCACAGTGAAGCGCCGCACTTTGCCCGCTGCCGCCGCGCTGACCGCGACCGCAGCCCTGTTGCTGACGGCATGCGGGGGCGGGGACGACAGCTCGAAGGCCAACGACAAGATCGCTGGGGCTGACTCCGGCGCAACACCGACGGCGTCACCGAGCGACAGCAGTTCGGTCGGCCGCCCCAAGATCACTCTACCGAGTGACCTCACCGACACCTTCGAGGGCTGGAAAACCGGCGACGCGACAAAGGACGCAGTCCTGGCAGATGTCGCTGCGAGAATCGACGCGACCAACTACGCCATCACGCAGGGCGATCCCAACATGCCCGCGCTTACCTTCTACTACAAGGGTGGCGCCTTGGCCGACGCCAAAGACTGGGTCGCGTCCCTGGCAAAGGACGGTTACTCCATCACCGGTGTCAACCGCTATTACAACGCCAAGATCGACGTTTTTGATTCGGCATCGTCGGGAGTCGTTTACTGCGAGGACCAGAGCAAGGCGTTCGCGAAGGATCGCAAGTCGGGCAAGGTACACAAGACCGAAGTGAACGACGACTCATACGTTCTCTATTCCACTCGTGTGGAGAAGACCAAGCAGGGCGTGTGGCAGACGACCAAGCTCACCTCGGAAAGGGGCAGCAAGTCGTGCACGCCGTGACATCTCGCAGCCGGTTCCTCGTGGCAACTCTGCTCGCAGGAGCGGTTGCCCTTGCCCTGCCGGGAACGGCGTCCGCAACCTGGCCACCGTCTGAAGGTACCCAGGGCAACACCAAGCAGACCGGCAGCTCTCGCGCTGGAACCCTGACCTCCCGGGTTACCTTTTCCGGTTCCGTGCGCTCTGGCAGCGGCACTGCCGTCCAGCCTGTCACCAACTGGACCCCACCAGCATGTTGGTACGAGCCTCGCTCGGTCGCGGAGTTCGAGGACTACGTCGAGTCGATGTACAAGGAGACGATCAACGCACCCGGCCAGGCTAACTACGCGAAGGAAGCGGTTGGCCAATTCCGGAACATGTACAAAGACGGCGACTACAAGGACTACAACAAGAAGGACGCCGACAAGGGGAACTGGTGGGTCGCCGTTCAGAATCCCGACCGTGAGGACGACCCCGCCAGCTGGGAATGCGACAAGTTGCCATTTTGGGTGGAGAACAACGCCGACCCCGGCGTCGACCAGGCTGTCACGCCTAAGGTCCTGGCCGAAGCCGCCTACAATGCGATTCAGTTGCCCAGCACCAAGGTCACTCTCGCGCCGACAAACACCACCAAGGTAAACCTCCCCACTTGGGCCTGGCTCGACAAGGCCAAGTTCAAGGAGGTTTCCGTCACCGCAGCTCTCGACGTCGCGGGTCTCAATATCCAGGCCACCACGGTCGCAAAGCCGGTCTCTTTGAAGCTGGAGCCAGGCACGAGCGACTCCGACACCTATCCGGCCTCCGGGGTGTGCACTCTTAACGCCGATGACTCGATCGGTGAGCCTTACGCCGACGGGAAGGCCGACGAGACTCCTCCCTGCGGCATCAAGTACCTCCGATCTTCGGACAACGGCACCTTCAAACTACGAGCCACCATCACCTGGCGGATCAGCTGGACGGGCACCGGCGGCGCCGGCGGAGACCTGCCGGATGGGACTTTCGGCACTACCCAGGACGTCACCGTCCAGGAGATCCAAGCCGTCAACCGCTGACCAGCCCAAGGGGCCCGCCGAAACCGGGCCGCCCACGGCGCGTAGAACCGGAACCGGACATGAGCGACCTCCACCTCGAAGACACCGTCTTCCAGGACCTGAAGAAGACCTTCTCCTCCATAAGTGACCGTATGGAGACCGCCCGCCGCACTCTCAAGGGCACGGACGCCTCAGCCGTCGGCGAGGGCAAACTCGTCGACGACGTCCACGACTTCGCCGACGACTGGGCCTACGGCATCAAGCAGCTCGGCAAGCACACCCACGGCGCCGTGAAGATGATCAACAAGATCGGGGAGAGCTTCGGCAAGCTCGACCTGGACCTGGCCCAGTCCCTGAAGGCCCCGAAGAAGAAGGACAAGTGACGTGGCAGGGCAACGGCCCGCTTTCCCTCACATAGGCTGGGACCCCACCCCGGGAAGCGTCGAGGAGACCCGGGAACTCGCCAAGCAGATCGGCAAGTTGGCGGGCGAGCTCGGCACGGCGCTGAGCGAGCTGGAGCGCATCGAGTGCGGCGCCTGGAAGGGCAAGACCGCGGTCGCCTTCAGCGAGTACATAGGCAAGGACGTCACTCCCCTCATACGCAAGAGTCACGACTCCTTCGACAAGGCATCCCGCGCCCTGCACCGCTGGGCCGGCGAACTCCAGCACTTCCAGGAACGCGCCGACAGGCTGGAGAAGTCCGCGGGCGACAAGCTCGACGCCAAGGCCAAGGCAGAGGGCAAGGCCAACGGCAAGGGCAGCGACGAACTGGCCAAGGCGTCCAGCGCGGTGGACGGCGTCATCCAGCAGGTCCACGACCTGGAAGACGAATACCGCCAGGCTGCCCGCCAGATCAGCAAAGAACTCGACAAGGCCGGCGACATCGCCCCCGACGAGCCCGGCTTCTGGGACAAGCTCGGCAAGAGCATCGAGAACGCCTGGGACGCCACCGGCGACTGGCTGCAAGAACACGCCGACCTGATCAAGATGATCGGCGACGTGCTCAGCGACATCACTGCGGTGCTGGGCATGCTGGCCATCGTCACGCTTCCGTTTCCCCCTCTCGCGGCCATTTTCGGCACAGCCGCTCTCATCGGCAGCGGGCTGACTCTGGCCACTCATGGTCTGGCCAAGGCTGCCGGTGCGGACGTGAGCTGGATGACGGTCGGGCTCGACGCGGTGGGGCTGTTGCCTGGTATCGGGATGTTCGGCAAGGGCGCCAAGGTGGTTGGCCGGACCGAAGCCATCGCCACCGCGGCCAAACTGGGCAAGGGCTTCGAGGCCGCCAAGATTGGAAACGCGCGCGTCTTCCTGTCGTTCGGAAAGGACTCCGCGAACATCGCAGGAGGGCTCGGCAAGGCCGGTCTGATAAAGATCGGGGGGATGTCCGACGACGTCTATCAGGTCGCCCACTCGACCAGCGGTCTCATGTCTCGCATGGGCGGACTCACGGTCCAAGGCTATATCCCGGGCCAGTTGATCGGCTCGAAAGGAGCCAATGCACTCGGCCTGAAGATCAATCCACTCAGCCTGGGCGGCAGAGTCCTCGATGGTGGCCTCAAGATCGCACCCAAGATCTACGGACATTTCGCCGATGAATAGTTCAGGATCGGCCTCGATCAGCTCGCCGCCGGACAGGACACGGCAAGGTGAAGCGCGACGGCGTCGACCGTATCATCACCTTGAAGGAGGCTGAGCCTGATATGAGCGCTGTCTGGCAGCCCGCATCGGACGAGACACTGATTGCTCGCGCCCCGATCACCTTTGCCACGGGCACGGCAACCCGCGTCAAAGGAATGCGATGGTTCCGCGACACCGAACGCCGAGATATTCAGCGTCAGCTGGCGGGATGGCCTGAGGGGCCGTCATATACTGCTCGATCCGCCGGTGATACTGCAGCACGAAACACCGTTAAAGGTGCTGCGCTCGCTGCAGGTGCACTCCTCATGGGCTTCCTTTCTTCCCACGGAGGCAGCATCAGCGGGACTCCATCCTCAAAATCCGGCACGGAAACCTCATATGACGAGGCAGACGAGGTCGACGACTTCCCGGTAATGTGGGCCGCACCCGGGACCATTGCCCGCACTCTTCCCTGGCAACTGGATCCAGGACGGACGTCGCCTAAGCAATACCGCACGCACGCTGTCATCACCGACCGCAGAGTCCTGATCGTCGGCTTCCCTTACGTCAAAGGACACGACAAAGAAATCAATGACGAAGTCCTTTGGGAAATTCAGCGTTCGAGCATTGCGAGTGTCGAACTTCGCGATTTCAGAATCGGAAACGACGCCAAGTTCATCTTCACCGACGGCTCGTGGTGCAGAGTGAGTAGCGCCAATCGAGAGAGGCTCACCCGATACCTGATCGAGCCTTTGGACTTCATCCCACTGGAGTCTCTGACCCCGGCGCAACGAAGCACTGCAGAGGCCTTCGCGGTAGCGCAGGCCTCAGATGCTCAAGCGCCCCTGGTGAAACGCAATCCATGCGGCTGTCTCCGGATCGAGGTCTTCGCTCCAAGCAATATTCATGCCTTCTTCGGCCACTCCGGCCTGAACACGGTCATGGGTAAAAACGGGAAAGAAGTCAAGCTCATGGACAGCCATAAAGAAGACCTGCTGACCTGACGCTTGCCCGCAAACAACCAGAACGGTCCCCTATTCCAGATGAACCTTGCTGCTGACCCTGCAAACACCCTGCGCATCGATCCCGCCAATGGAAACCTGCCGCCTCTGTGGTTCCTCGTCCCAGAAGGTTTCTTCACTCTTCCTCTTGCCACGACACCAGAAGATCGAACTGAGAGCGCCCGCTCATTCGTGAGGGAGTTGTACTCCAGAGGCGACGAGAGTCTCTGGGAGCCCGCTGCCCCCTACTACGCCGCGATAGCACAGCTCATGGGCGACTCGGGGATTTCCTATGCCGCGATGGGCCTGTTCTCCACAGCGGGGGACGACGAGGCGTCTGATGCCGAAGCGATCAGAAACGAACCGTCCGCCGGCGTCGCACAGTGTGCTCTCACAGTGGCCATTACTTCCACGGATCAGAGCAGCGTGGACACCGATTCCGTCGCCCAGGGCATGCTCGCTGCCCTTTCTGGCGACCCATACAACAACGCCATCTGGCTTGACCTGCCGTGCGGCCCCGCTGTTTCGTGCATCACACTACGCGAGTACTCATTCGGCGCTGATATAGCAGCGAACGGAGAGGATATAAAGCTCCTCACCGGGCAAATACAGGTCTATGTCCCGTTCCCCACAGGGCCATTCATCGCAGTTTTCACGCTCCACACAGCATCGATGGATCATTGGGCCGAGATCTACCGCATGCTGTCAGCCATTCTCCAAACCGTCTCTTTCATGGATCCGCTCGGAGAGCTGCGCGGCGAGGCGCCGGACTCTTCGACCACTTAAGAGTGAACGGGACACGACCGATGATGGCAGACGCCCTCATCCGACAGCAGGGACTCTCCACTCGAACGTGATCGATGCTTTTACTTATCTGCGCACAATCAGCGGTCACTTCGCTCGCATCGGATTTCATCACGCCCTCGATTGCACAAGTTTACAGCTGAGCTTGGTCTAGCGAGAACACGAACCTCTGCGATAACGTTCGCGTCCTCGACGCACTTCAGTCTCACGGGGGTCCACAGCTGTGAAGCGCCGCACTGTGCCCGCTGCCGTCGCGCACGACAGCAACCCAGACATCTGCACCGGCATCACCAGCGAAACCAGGCACGCACCCGCCTACGTTCGGCCTGATCACGCCTGAGGACTGGTACCGCATTCCTGGAGGCCGGCGGCATCCCCTTGTCTGCTTCCTTTTGATCTCCCGCGTGGACGAGAAGTTCGACGGCCTTGATGCGGTCGCCGCGCTGGCCGGGCCCGGGAGACGTCGCCCCCGTGGCATTGCCCGCTGCCGGGCGGGTGGCCCGGCGGCAAGGCCGCGAGCGGACGAGAGAGTCACGGAAGCTGGGCTCCGAGTTCGAGGACACCATCGTCGAGTACTTCGTACCGGTTCCAGGGCGTGACGACGTTCTGATGCTGACGTTCAGCACCCCGCTCGAACCGATCGCGGACGCGCTGGTGGAGCTCTTCCATGCGGTGGCCGGAACTCTGCGCTGGCGACGGGATGAGGAGACGAAGGGAGAGAGTCGGCCAGAGCAAGGAGCAGGGCAATACCCAGAAAGCCGCCGACGACCATGGCCGTAATGACGAGGACCAGACCTGCGCCGAAGGCAACGTTTCCGACCAAAGAGCGCTGAGAACGCTCGCCTTCCAGCTCCTCAGGCCCTGGATCAGAGGCCATGAACTCTCCCGTTCCATGTGAGGTCCGCTTGAGGATGACCGGGAGCCGACCACATCGGTCGTCAAGAGCTCAAGTCCCTGGCGCTGCAGAACAACCGGAATTCGGACCACACCATCGCATGTCACGCCTTGTGCTGTAGACGAAGCGAACGACAGCAAGCTGTGCCCGCTCAGCGCGTGCGGTAAGTACGTCAACGTGCCGACCGAGCACGGGGAGTGGTCGGCCGCCGGGTACAGGTCGCTGCTGCCGGATGCTGGGCGACACTGGGCGAGACCTCCACTCCGCCATGGGAAGCGGCAGCACGTCGTGCCGGTGTGAAAGGCGGCCGGGCCATCACCAAGGTCACCCTTCACTCGCGTCCCGCGTGGGGAACGTACTGGTGTCGATCTTTACGCGCTCCCCCGTGGCCAGGGTGAAGGTGACCGGCTGACCGTAAGGGATCTCAACGGCCCGGCCGTATCCCGAAGCATGGGGTTCCGACATCAAGGTAACCGCCTTCTTGAAGGGATCGGCGATCATGTAAAAGTCGATCCCGAAGCGCCCGTACTTCCGGACGTTCCGGACGTAGTCCTTCTCGTCGTCCGGCTCGGAAGGGACCTCGACCACGGCCAGCACATCGATGCAGGAGTAGCTGTTCCTCCGTCGCTCGGCGTCGAATCCGACGATCGTGAGGTCAGGCGCGGCATCGTTTTCACCCGGGAAGGTGATGAGTACGTCACCGAAGACCCGCTCCCGCGCGATCCCAGCGGCCTTCACCGCGTCCTTGACGTCGGAGACGGTCCAGTCCTGCTCCGGGCTCTGCGGGGTCATGATCACCCTTCCGTCGAAGACCTCGACCTTGAAGCCCTCAGGGATACCGCCCCGCTCGATCAGGTCACTCATGATGGACACGGAAGCTCACCTCCTGAAGACATCATGGCACCGCCCACCCCGGTCAGCAGCGATCACTCGTTCGGATGATCTACTGGAGCACCGCTGCATCAGGACGATTGGCCCTGGCCTTCCGATATCGCTTGCCTCAGTGGCGCCAGCACCCAGACTGATGATCTCGCCGAGAACCACCGGGCCGAGATCATCGAGCGAGCCACTCCATCGGAGTACCCAAGTCCATGGAGATCGTTTCTCCGGGCCGTCACAACAACGAGCGCAACCGGACCCGCGAGCACCACGAGTACGCCCGGGCAGCAGTGCCCGGACTGCGTCATCGGTGAGTCGATCATCAAGGCGCGATGGCGGCTGGCGGATTCCGTCCCGGGGTCGAGTCGGCGTCGCACAGCCGTCCCCGCGGTGAACTCGACTATCGAGTATCGAGACGATACGTCCCTCACCGCCGAGGCTCTCCGCCAAGTCCGGCAAGGAAGAAAGGGGCGCTCGGGAGTCGGTGGAGGCATCGTGGTGACCAGCAATGAGGCGGGGATCGTCAGCGGGCCGGCCTGTTGAAGGCTGATTAGAGCTCGATGCCACCTTTCTCGAACGCTTCGGCGGCGTATTCGACCAACTCCGGCCGCATGAGCTGACGCAGTTGCGGTGCGTCGTCGACTCCTATGAAACGCCTGTTGACCCAGGCTTCGACGGATCGCTCTCGGCGTCCAGGTTCGAGGGGAATTCGAAACCACCCGTCGGGCAGTATCAGGTGATAGTCCGATGGTGGCGAGGACGGCGGCTCGCGCTCGGAGAGCTCGGTCACGTGGACTCCGGATCGATGGGGCGGTCAAGCCTGCATCGGCTGTTCAAGCGGTGGCTGATCACTGGTACAAGTTCGGCGAGTATGGTCAACGCGGCCAGGGAAGCGGCTGCTTGGGCCAGTGCGTGACCAGAGCCAAACCCGGCCAACGGGATCAGGCTGAAGATCGGGACCACGATCACTTCACCGTCTCCTACGACCGCCGAATGCCAACTCGTCTCCCGACGCGCCTCCTTGGCGTCGATCGGTGCCATCTGTCGCGCGTCGGCCGCCATGAGGTGGCCCGTCCACCAGTGGCTCCCCGGCTGAGAACGCTGCGCCTTCTCGTCGGACACAGGTACGTCAAGCGCTGCGACGAGTCGATTCCAGTTCTGTGGGCCTGACGGCCCGACGAACCACCACTGCCAGGGTAGAAGGGCACGTGCCGCGCCGGCACGGTCCCGGAGTTCCACACCGAGCACCGTTCCCGACGACGGGTCCAGCATCCGCGCGAGGTGGGTCACCCCCTGGGCTGTGTGCCTGGGAAGCCACCGCTCTTCGCCCACGGTGTTCGTCAATACGACATCTCCCGGGAGGACGCGCACTGCTGCCGTGTCGCAGAATCGGCGTGTCGCGCCTGCGCCTGGCTCGGGCGACGGCACGATCACCTCCGCTTCCTCAAGCGACACGTCCTTTCGGCGACGGGACCACAGGAGCAGACGGACGAGGAGATCCGCTCCCGGGAGGAGGAACAGCCCGGTGATCGCCGTCAGCACGGTCCATCCGCTCCCCGCTCCGGCCATGGGCAGCAACAGGAAGAAGGTGAACCAGAGAAGCATGCCGATGCCTCTGACCCAGTTGTGCCAGACCGGGAGATCCTGGTGAATCGCCCGGTCCGGGCGGCCCGGGTTCTCCTTGTTCGTCCGCCCGGACGGCGCTGTCGTTTCGGCCTCACCCCACGGTATACGCAGATGGCTGACGAGTAATCGCATACCGGTGCGCTCCAGACATTCCTCCGGGCTCAGTTCAAGCAATCCGATGAGCCCGGTCTCTGGCAGCCATTCACTCAGCGGAACCCGCAGGATTGGCTGCCCGTCCGATCCCTGGAATTCGACAGCGCCCCACGCATCACCGGGGGACCTGCTCGCACCTGTCTCGGTGTCAGTCGGCACGGTGTGAACTGCACGGACGATTCCGCCATCGCCGATTGAGTACCGGCGCTCGCGTCGGTATCGATCCCTGACGACCAGTTCGCTGCCCCGTCCGTAGACGCGCGCGTACCGCACGATGTCGACGGCGTAAGCCGGTGCTTTCCGAGGCCGCAGAGCGTGCGCCGGAGTGGGGGGTTCGTCGCCGGGTCGATCAGCCATTATCGTCGTCCAAGCGTCCTTGATCCCGGTCGCGCTCCACAGCCCGTCATCGAGCGCGTCCGTGCCGAGAGCTTGTCCATTGGGTTTCCAGATTACTTTCTGTCGGCCAAGTCAATGGCGGAGGCCACCGCAGCCGCCCCTGCCAGGCTACTCCGGCCGAGATCTTTGATGCCCCTGCAGCCACCAACGGTCTCCCACCAACGGCGGCCGAACGGAACCGGTGCCACGCGCCTCGGCGTATCCGCAGCCATGGACGTGCCCGAGAGGCAGAACACCCCATTACCTACGAGTCCGCTACATCGCCAATTGCACGCGTCCCCAGGGAAGTTCGCTCTGGCGAAACGCGGAACCCCACCGATACCGTTTGCGTCTTTGACGAACTTGAGTCTCACGGGGAGCCCACCACAGTGAAGCGCCGCCATTGCCCGCTGCCGCCGCACTGACCGCGACCGCAGCCCTGCACTGACGGCATGCTGAGGTGGGGACGACAGCTCGACGGCCAACGACAAGATCGCGGGGGCCGATACCGGCAGTACGAAGCCCTCGTCGTCCCGATCCCTTCAGCAAGCTTCGCTGCGGATTGACGGAGGTATCAAGATCGGCCCAAGGCGTTCAGCAACTACACGCAGGCCCTGAAGGGGCCCTCCTCGGTGAACGCATCGCCCGAGGATGTGAAGAACGAAGTCGAGGATTTCCCGGTGATGTGGGCTGCTCCGGTTGCCATGGCCCGCGGGCTCCCGCGACAACTCGACCGCGATCGCCGCCCGGCCGCATATTGCACCACCGCGCTCGTAACCGACCAACGCATCGTCGTGATCGGCGATCCGGACGGACGGCGCAACAAGTCCGAGTTGCTGTGGGAATGCGAGCGCAGCAACATCGCGGCGGTGGAGCGGAAGGCATACAGTCGCGATGCATCGGACACCGTCCTACGCTTCACGGACGATTCCCAGTTTCGTTTGCACTTGCGCTCCGGGGCTTGGTTCCGCTACCTGGTCGTCGAATACGAGTTCACCGATCTCGATGTTCTGACACTCGGTCAGCGTAGGATAGTTGACCCGCTGCTCGTGAAGCATGGCTTCGGCCATCCCCCCGTTATCACCCGTCACCCCAGCGGCAACTCCCTCGTCGAACTGTTGCCGCCGGATGCCTTCCCTCCATCCGGACAACCCGTCTCCGTTACGCACTTGATGCGTTTCGATGGCTTGGACGCGCCCTCCAGTCCCGACGACTTCTGACCCACCCCTGACGTAGGACTGCGCCCCAGGGAAGCGATCGCTGAATATCTGTCCAATATCGGTCTCGTGTACTCCGCACTGGGCCTGTTCTCCACGGACGACGGCGGTGTCGCCCAATGCGCTTTCACTGTGGCCGCTGTCCAAACGAACCAGACCGACCCTGAGATCGCGGCACAGGGCATCCTTGCCACGCTCAGTCGCGACCCCGTGAACGACACCCGCTGGATGGACCTCCCCTGCGGTCCGGCAGCCTCCTGCGTGACCTTGCGCGAACTGAGCATCAATCCCTCCATCACCGCGGACGGCCAGCCCAAGAAGCCTCTGACTGAGCAGATTGAGGTTCATGTTCCGTTCCCGACGGGCCCGTACGCCGCCATCTTCACCCTTCACACGGCATCCACGGAGTGCTGGGAAGAGTTCTATAATCACGCTGTTGCCGCACCCGCCAGGCCACAACTCTTGCCGACGGCATGCCGAGGCGGGGACCGGCAAGGGAAGCGACGAACTGGCCAAGACCGCCATCACGGTGGACAGCGTCATCCAGCAGCTGCACGAATTGGCCGTGGCCTCGACGTCTTCAAGGGTTAATTCATCGCCAAGAACTACTTCGGTTTCAGGAGCTGAGCGCAGCATGAACAGCACCGATGTGGAATCTACGTCACCGGCCGACCCCGATGGGCGCCAAGACTGACCGGACCGAGTTCCTCCCTGGAGAAGTGACGTACTGATGGACTGGTATCCCAGCGCCGACGACGATCTGCTGCTCAGGACCACGGCCAAGTTCGCCAGCGGTATCGCCCCCGCGGTGGCGGGATCTCGATGGTTCCGGGACCCGGATCGCAACGACATCCAGCGCGAGTTGCCCAGTTGGCCCGAAGGCCCTGTCTACTCGCTGCACCCGACCGGGGACCGGGTCGCCCGACGCACCGGGCGTGCCTTCCTCGTCGGGATCCCCATCATCGCCAACATCATCGCGAACATCGGCGGGGCCGCCGGCTCGCCCTTCGGCGACGTGGCGGTACGGGGCAAGCCAGAGGAGCCGGAGAACGAAGTCCAGGACTTTCCCGTCATGTGGGCCGCTCCCGGCACCCTCGCGCGTACCGTCCCCTGGCAGCTCGATCCGGCCCGCCGCCCCAAGGACTACTCCACCGACCTCGTCCTCACCAGCCGACGCCTGCTCTTCCTCGGCACCCGGACGGGCACGCTGGACAAGGCGGACGTACTCGCCGAGTTCCCACGCGATTCCATCGCCGGAGCGAAGCGCATGACGTACAGCGAAGTCGAAGCGGACGTACGGCTGACGTTCACCGACCAGTCCTGGATCCGGCTGTTCACCGGCAACCCCGACAGCGCCGAGCGTCTGTGCCAGGTGCTTGCCGGAACGGCCCGCACCGTTCCGGAGAGCGAACTGTCCAGTGGCCAGCGCGACCGCTTGACGCGCTTCCTCGCCGAACTCCCGGCGGACGCCCAGCCTCCGCTCCTCACCCGTCTCCCGAGTGGGATCGTGATGGTCGAGGTTCGTGTCCCGTCGAAGGCGTCCAAAGACGTCTTCGAAACCCACTCGATCCTGATGGGTCCTTCCGGCGAAGCCGCCAAACCGCAGCCCGGGGATTTGTAGCGGACCGTGCGATGCCCGCCGCAGGGGAGTGCGACAACGACGAACCGGCCGTCTCCTTCTCAGTCCCTCTGGACCCTCTTTGCGTGAAGCACAGCCGCATGCACCATCCGGCCTTTCCTGCTCCGCCGACGCTGCGAGAAAGCGTCACTCCCAGTGCAACGTGCCGGCCACCGCGTCGAACAACTCCACCATCTGGTCGGCGAGCGGATCGATCGGAGTGGAGAAATTCAGCATCAACCAGCGCTCGGTGGCCGGGATCGGCAGGTAGTAGGCGAGAGTCGTCGTAGGCATGGTGTTGCCCAGCTGCTTCTCGGGGACCGCTTCTTCCCTGTGCCGGATCCGCACCCCCTTGCCGGCTGCGGGAAGCTTCACGACGCTCACTTCACCGTTACTGCCGTAGCCGCTTCCGGTCAGGTGCTCCGCGAGCTCCCCGGCATCGGAGGTGCGCGGCCACTCGTCCGGTGCCGGGACGCTGATCAGCAATGAGGAGGCCAGCGGCACTGGCCCCAGGGAGAGCGTGGACAGGTAGAGTTCGGTGCCGCCGACCCTGAAGGCGTCCTTCGCCTTCCGCTGGAGGTCCTGCATGAACTGCTTCTTGAGATGGGGTGCGTTGTCCACACCGCGGAACGTCAGATCCGCCAGCGCCACGATGGCGCGGTCACGGTCGTCCGGCGGATCGAGCGCCACCTGGAACCAGCCGTCCGGCACGATGACGCGGTAGTCCTTGGGCGGTGAGGAGAACTCCTCTGCCGTCTTCATTCACTTTCTCCGTCGGTCGAGCCGGTCGAGTTCCCGGTGGAGAGCGGAGTGATCCGCATGGAGCGCACGGCATCGTCGGCCAGTTGCGTGATCTCTTCGGTGAGAGCGACCTTCTCCCAGGTCACTGTCACGACCACCAGGGTCTGCATACCGGGCGGAAAGACGGCGTAGCGGATGAACTCGGTCAGTTTGCGGCCGAACCCCAGCATGCGCTTTACCTGCAGCATGGCCTGGACTCGCACCGCGGGCCCAGCAGGAAGCTCAAGGCTGGTGATCTGGGGTTCACCGGCGACCTGAGCGTTGCCCCACTCCAGCAGCAGCGGGGTGACTTCCTCGGCGCCGGGCCGGGCCACGCCCTCGTCGCCGTAGCCGTCGACCATGAGGTTGGCGAGCGCCTCCCCGGTCTCCGAGTAGTACGCCGCCGCGAGGACCGGTACGTCGTCGTTGAGGTCGAGGGCTCGATCCACCATGTCGTCGAAGACCGCGCTCTTCTCGATCTCCAGACCGAGCGGGTTGAGGCCATTCACGACTTCTGTGGCCAGGGCCTTGGCCTCGGCCTTCGTCCCTTCTTGGAGCGTCAGGTCGATCCAGCCGGGCTGGAAGCCGAAGGTGCACTCGAAGGTCTCAGCCAGCGGAGCGCCTTCGCTCGATGTGCTCACGTCTCGTTTCCTTTCAACGGCGCGTAGCCGTCCGCTCAGCCGAGGAGCGGGTCGAGGTTTCCGTCCAGACCCAGCCCGCCCAGCGTAATCCCCGCCCCCACCACCGACATGCGGCTGGCCGTCTTCGAGATCTTGTTCAGAGCGCTGGAGTCGAACTGACCGCTCAGAGCAGCCGTTCCCAGTTTCACGGATTTAAGGTCGGACGCCACTCCCGGGTCGGCCATGGAAAACGATTTGGGAATGCCTTTGAGCAGGCTTCCACCGCCTCGTGTGCGCAGTTCGTTCCAAGCCGCGCTGTAGTTTCCGCTCCCAGGCTTCAGGGCCTTGAGGTTGCTGCTCCACGCGCCCTTCGAAAACGGCTCGGTGAAGGGCTCCTTGAGAGACCCCCAGACGTCTCCCTTGCCCAGCTTGAACTGCTTCCCGGACAACCTTCGGAGGTTCTTGTTGGCTCGGCTGACCTGACGCGCGGTGCGAGCGATACCGGCCTTTCCCAGCCTTCCCAGGGATCCCTTGGCGAACTTTCCTGCGATCTTGGAAAAGCCCTTTCCGACGCCCATCATGAGGAATCCCAGAGCCGCGATACCCAGGTCCATCCACTCTGCGTTGCCCTGCAAGACCTGGACGAACGTCGCCACGAAGTTCACGATGGTGGCGATCATCGCGATAGCGCCCAGGACTCCGGCCAATGCCTGGCCGATCACCGGAATCCATCCGACCACCAGGGACAAGATTCCGCAGACTGTGGCGATCCAGGATGTAACGTCTGCGATCCGCTTGACCAGTTTGTCCCAGAAGCCATCTTTTAGGGAGTCGTGGTTAACAATGGCGTCGATGGAATCCGCGGCACGTTTGGCCGCGTTGTCACGAATCTTCTTGGCCTGGTTGATCTTTTCGCGAGCGGTCTCGATCTCGTCCTTGGCCGCATCCCGCTTGGCCTCGATGTCCTTGCGGTCCTTGTCGACGTCTTCCTTCTTACGACCGCTGCCGGACAGACCGTCGAGGCTCTTCTGCGCTGCCCCTTTTCGCTGATCGGCATCCTGGGCGTCTTTGAGAGCCGCGTCAGCGATCTCCTGCGCGCGGTTGAGATCGGATGCGTAGTCCCGGGCCGGGGCATGCACCTTGTCCTCGTAGGTGCCGCCCTCTTCGACCACTGCGGAGCCGATGGCTGTCGCCGCGGTGTCGTAACGTTTGAATGCGGCTTCGAGCTTCTTGACGTTGCCCTTTGCCTTCTCCCGAAACTCTTTGCCCGCCTTGCTATCCCAGGCGTCGACTTCGGCGATCGCCTTCAGGTTCTTGATCTGACGTTCGAGTTCGTCGGCCGTTTTACGCAGGGTCCTACCCAACGACGCCAGTCGGTCGGGGTCTCCGGGGACCGGATCCCGGTCCGCCACCGGATGCCAGTCGCGTGGTCTTCCTCCCACTGCCTACTTCCCCTTCCCCTTCGGGGCCTGGGCACCCCGAATGGCCTCGGCCAGCTCGTGGTCGATGTCTTGGTAGGCTTTCGCGGCTGCTTTCGCGATACTCGCGAGCGCGTCCACTTCTCCGGTCAGCTTCTCCCGACTCATCTTCCAGTTGTCGGCGAAGTCCTTGAACTTGTCCGCGAGATGGTCGTTTCCGAAGTCGTCCGAGTAGTGGTCGAGTTTCCCCATCCCGTCGAACGCCTTCTTGATGCTGCTCAACCCTTTGCCCATGCTCTCGATCACTTCGAGATCAAGCCGTTGGCGATCACCTTCGCCGGCCACAGCGCCCCCATCGATGTGTATCTCGCCGGCCTTCAGGCCGGGCTGGCAGAACCAAGGTAGTAGCGGCGGGACGCGCGGATCCCGCCGCTACCACAGGACTCCGAACCGGTCAGGTCAGCCCTTGACGCCCTTGGCCAGCTGCTCGTCCAGGTCCTCGTACGCCTTCTTCGCGTTCGTCAGGAACTTGGACAGGCCCTCAAGGCCCTGGATGGTCTTCGACGCGCCCTTGGTGAAGTCCTTCATGGCGTCGTCGTAGGCGCCGGAGGCCTTCTGCGTGGTGAAGCCGTTCTGCACCAGCTCCTCGACCCCCTTCTCGATGCCCTTGAGGTGGCTCTCCATCTCGTGCATCGCCTTGATGAGGTCGTTGGCCTTCTTCTCCATCTCGGAGTATGTAAGGTCGGTGTCCTTGGCCATGACGGCTCCCTCCCGTTCTGATCGCCGCAGGGCCTGCCCCCGTGGCTGACGTAGCGGCGCTTCCCCCGGCGGGCCGCCGGGCGTCCGCATGAGCAAAGATCTTACGGGTGAGGCACGTGGGACCACAGCACGGTTCTGCAAGGGATTGGTGAACCAGTGCACATCCCGCTGCAACGGTGAAGGCCGGGGCGGTTAAGGTCACTCCACTGAGTTGAGCGTGCCGGGGGCGGCCTCGGCCTCGCGAGGAGGACGAACGTGCGCCTGAGTCTGACCGTCGTCGACCCGCTCGCCGGCGTCAGCGCCGACGTGGTGCTCGACGCCGATCCGGAGTCGACGGTGGGCGACATCACCCGGGAGCTGGCCCGCCAGGTCGGGCTCGGCGACAGCGCGCAGATCATCCCCATCGGTCACCACAGGGCCACCGGCGGAGCGACCGGCGGGGCACCCGTCGCGTACGTCGACGGCTACCCCCTCGACCCCGCGGCCAACGTCGTCGGCTCGCCCCTGCGCGAGGGCGCCGTCGTCAGCCTGCACGACCCGGCCGGCTGCGTGCTCGGCGAGCCCACCGGCATCGTGGAGTTCCGCGTGGCCGGCGGCCCGGCGGCCGGTGCCGTGCACCGGCTCGGCGTGGGGCGCTACGACATCGGCAGCGGCCCCGCCGCGCAGTTGCGCATCGACGACCCCGAACTCCCGGCCCGCGCCGCCACCCTGACCATCGCCATCGACGGCACCTGCAAGGTCACCGTGCACGAGGACAAGGAGAGCGCTCGCCTCGACGGTGCCGAGCTCGACGGCGGCGACGGTGGCGACTGGCCCCTCGGTGCTCAACTCGCCCTCGGCAACAGCCTGTTGGAGATCATCGCGTACGCGGCGCCGGACGCGGCCCTGAAGTGGTCCGAGGACGGTGTCGGACTCGACTACAACCGTCCGCCCCGGCTGCGGCCGGCCGAGCGCCGCACCCGCTTCCGGCTGCCCAACCCGCCGGGCGAGTACGAGGCCCGGCCGCTGCCCTGGCTGATGGCGCTGCTGCCGCTGGTCGGCGCCGTCGTCTCCTCCCTGGTCTTCGGACGCTGGTACTACATGATCATGGCGCTGATGAGCCCGGTCATGATGTTCGGCAACTACTTCATGGACAAGAAGACCGGGCGCAAGTCCCACGCCAAGCAGGTCAAGGAGTACCGGGAGACCAAGGAGCGGATCGAGAAGGACGCCCAGGACGCGCTGCGCACCGAGCGGCTCGACCGGCGCACCGCCGTCCCGGACCCCGCGGCCGTGCTCGCCATCGGCACCGGCCCGCGTACCCGCCTGTGGGAGCGCCGGCGCACCGACGCCGACCATCTGCTGATCCGGGTCGGCACCGGCCGGGTCCGTTCCGAGGTCGTGCTCGACGACCCCGAGCAGGACGAGCACAAGCGCGAGGTCGTCTGGCACATCGAGGACGCCCCGGTCGCGCTGCCGCTGAAGGATCTCGGTGTCGTCGGCATCGCCGGACCCGGCGGTTCCGAACAGGCCCTGGGACGCTGGGCCGTGGCGCAGACCGCGGTCCTGCACAGCCCCATGGACGTGCAGTTCTACGTCCTCACGGACAACGAGGCGCACGAGCGCTGGGACTGGGTGCGCTGGCTGCCGCACACCCACCCCTCCGGCGGCCAGGACGTCAACGTCCTCATCGGCACCGACTCCGAGACCGTCGGCGCGCGCGTCGGCGAGCTGACCCAGCTCCTCGACGCCCGGCAGAAGGCGATCAAGGAGTCCGGGAAGGGGCGGGGCGACGGACCGTCCTTCTCCGAACCGGACGTCGTGGTCGTCTGGGACGGCTCGCGGCGGCTGCGGTCCATGCCGGGTGTCGTACGACTGCTGCGGGAGGGCCCGGCGGTCGCCATCTACGCGATCTGCCTCGACGAGGAGGAGCGGTTCCTGCCCGGCGAGTGCCAGGGCGTCGTCGTCGCCGAGCCCCGGCGCACCGAGGACAGCGGCTCCGCGACTCCCGTGGTGCAGCAGGCGGCCGGCGGCTTCCCCTCCTTCCACGCCTGGCACCAGGCGGCCGAGCAGACGTCGTACGACGACCGGCAGCAGGCGCTCGAACTGCGGCTGCGGGTGCAGCAGAGCGGCGCGCGCCGCATGCTCGACGTACGGCCCGACTTCGTCTCGCCCGCGTGGTGCGCGCGTCTGTCCCGGGCGCTGTCGCCGCTGCGCGACATCAGCGGCGAGACCGAGGACTCCGCGCTGCCGAGCTCCAGCCGGCTGCTCGACGTCCTGCAGCTGGAACCGCCGACGCCGGACGCGATCGCGGCGCGGTGGCGGATGGGCGGGCAGTCGACGATGGCGGTCATCGGTGAGTCGTACGACGGCCCGTTCGGCATCGACATCCGGCGGGACGGCCCGCACGGACTCATCGCCGGTACGACGGGTTCCGGTAAGTCGGAGCTGCTGCAGACCATCGTGGCGGCGCTGGCGGTGGCGAACACGCCGGAGAACATGACCTTCGTCCTCGTCGACTACAAGGGTGGCGCCGCGTTCAAGGACTGCGTCCATCTGCCGCACACCGTCGGCATGGTGACGGACCTCGACGCCCACCTCGTGGAGCGGGCCCTGGAGTCGCTGGGTGCCGAGCTGCACCGGCGCGAGCACATCCTGGCCGCCGCGGACGCCAAGGACATCGAGGACTATCAGGACCTGGTGAGGCGGGATCCGTCGCGCCCGCCCGTCCCCCGACTCCTCATCGTCATCGACGAGTTCGCGTCGATGGTGCGTGACCTGCCGGACTTCGTCACGGGGTTGGTGAACATCGCCCAGCGAGGCCGGTCCCTCGGCATCCACCTGCTCCTCGCCACCCAGCGGCCCTCCGGTGTCGTCTCCCCCGAGATCCGCGCCAACACCAACCTCCGTATCGCGCTGCGCGTGACGGACGCCGGCGAGTCGACGGACGTCATCGACGCCCCGGACGCCGGGCACATCGCCAAGAGCACACCGGGTCGCGCCTACGTCCGGCTCGGGCACGCCTCGCTCATCCCCTTCCAGTCCGGCCGCGTCGGCGGCCGGCGCCCCGGTGCCGCCGATCCGGCCACGCTCGCCCCCTGGGCCGGTCCGCTGACCTGGCAGGACCTGGGCCGAGCCGCGCTCACCAAGCCCAAGTCCGAGGCGCGCGAGGACGACGAGATCACCGACCTCAAGGTGCTCGTGGACGCCGTCCGGGAGGCCAACCAGGCGCTCGGCATCCCCGCCCAGCACTCCCCGTGGCTGCCCGCCCTGGAGGAGACGCTGCTGCTGGACGACATCCCGGCGGTGCGCGGCGAGGGAGCGCTGCCGGCCGCCCCGTACGGTGTGGCCGACCTGCCGGCCGACCAGGCCCGGCGTCCGGTGGCCGTGGACTTCGCCACCTTCGGGCATCTCCTCGTCGCCGGCGCCCCGCGCAGCGGCCGCTCCCAGGTGCTGCGGACGATCGCCGGTTCGCTGGCCCGCACGCTGTCCTGCGCCGACGTCCACCTGTACGGCATCGACTGCGGCAACGGCGCGCTCAACGCGCTGACCCGGCTGCCGCACTGCGGCGCGGTCGTCAGCCGCAACCAACTGGAGCGTGTGGTGCGGTTGTTCAGCCGCCTGACCGGTGAACTCACCCGGCGCCAGGACCTACTGGCCGACAAGGGGTACGCCGACATCGGCGAGCAGCGCGCCTCGGCGCCGGAGGACGAGCGGCTGCCGCACCTCGTGGTGCTGCTCGACCGCTGGGAGGGCTGGCTGCCCACGCTGGGCGAGTACAACCACGGCGATCTCACCGACCAGTTGATGGCGCTGATGCGTGAGGGCGCGAGCGTCGGCATCCACCTGGTGATCACCGGTGACCGTCAGCTGCTGACGGGCCGGATCTCCTCGCTCACCGAGGACAAGTACGGTCTGCGTCTCGCGGACCGCAGCGACTTCTCGATGCTGGACATCAACGCGCGCAAGGTTCCCGAGGAGATCCCGCCCGGGCGTGGTTTCCGCAGCGAGACGGCGACCGAGACGCAGTTCGCGCTGCTCGCCGAGGACACCAGCGGCCAGCGGCAGGCGGCCGCGCTCGTCGCGATCGGCGACGCGGCGGCCGCGCGGGACGCCGCCGTGCCGCGCTCGCGCCGCCCCTTCCGCGTCGACGTCCTGCCGAGCCGGATCTCCTTCGCCGACGCCTGGGCGATGCGCGACCCCGCGGTCAGCGCCTCCCGGCTGTGGGCCCTGGTGGGCGTCGGCGGCGACGAGCTCACCGCGTTCGGCCCCGACCTCGGCCAGGGCATCCCGACGTTCGTGGTCGGCGGCCCCGCCAAGTCCGGACGCAGCACCGTCCTGCTCAACTTCGCCCGCTCCTACCTCGCACAGGGCGTTCGCCTGGTCCTCGCCGCCCCCCGCCCGTCGCCTTTGCGTGAACTGGAAGGCCAGGACGGAGTGTTGAAGGTCTTCACCGGCCGTGACATCGACGAGGACGAGATGGAGGAGCTGGTCGGCTCGGCGAGCACCGAGCAGCCGGTCGTCGTCCTGGTCGACGACGCGGAGGTGCTGGACGACTGCGACGCCGAGGACGTCTTCAAGCGCATCGTCGAGCGGGGTGCCGAGGAGGGTCTGGCCGTCGTCATCGCCGGTGACGAGGAGGAGATCTGCGACGGCTTCTCCGGCTGGCAGGTCGACATGAAGAAGGCCCGCCGGGGCATCCTGCTGTCCCCGCAGGACAGTTCGGCGGGCGAACTGATCGGCATCCGCACCAACCGCAGCATGGTCGGCGGCTCCGTCACCCCGGGCAAGGGCATGCTGCACCTGGGCGGCGGCGAGCACGTCACGGTCACGACGCCGCTGTAGCAGTAGGTACGGGGGAGAGACATGAGCGGGGGATCGGCCAGGCCGAAGCGGCCGAAGGCGGCGCCGGCGGGGTTGCGGTACGCGCACCTGCCGGGGCGGCCGGGAGGCGGGAAGCCCAAGAAGGACCGGGGCTGGATGCTCGGATGCCTGCTGTTCCCGCTGGGCTTCCTCGCCGTCATCCTGCCGGTGGCCGCCGTCGCGATGACGTGGGGCTACGACATCTGGGGCGACCTGGCCGTGTCCTGGCCCGGCGGACCCTACGCCTTCGCCGGGTCCGTCGGTGCCGTCGCGCCGCTGGTCTTCGTGGCCTTCGCGGCTCCGCTGGCGCGGATGGAATGGAAGCGGAGCAGGATCCGCTCACTGGGCCGGGCGGCAGCGTCGCTGCCCGGTCTGGCGGTCGGATACCTGGTGGCGGGGGTGATCTTCTCGGTCGTGCCGTCCAAGCACGGGTTCAGCGGCTGCGGCAGCCGGGGCAGTCCCTGCTGGGTGCAGCAGAACTACCCGTACGTGTGGATCGTCGGTCTGCTCGCCACCGTCGTCATGACCGCCGCACTGATCGCCGTTCTGATCAAGTACGGCCCGGGCCGGTCTACTTCACCTTCGACATCCGAGCCATAGGCCGCCCCTCCGCCTCGCTGTCCGACGCGTA
The DNA here is from genome assembly GCF_054850255.1 of Streptomyces sp. 7R007. NCBI lineage: Bacteria > Bacillati > Actinomycetota > Actinomycetes > Kitasatosporales > Streptomycetaceae > Streptomyces > Streptomyces sp. 7R007. Next base: position 26,521 of record NZ_JBTWMV010000054.1, read on the forward strand.
CTTCAGGTCGTCCCCGACCCGTGACAACCGCACCGTGTGCGGGGTCGGGTTGCAGCCCTCGTGGTTGGACTCGGCGCCCGTCGACGTGGCGACGATCTGCCGGGGTGTCACCGACTTGACGGTGAGGACGTCGTTGCAGACGCCGCCGAGTTGGTCGGTCTGCCGGAGTCGGCCCAGTTCCTCGCCGACGTCCGCCCGGTGGACGGTCAGCCGGAAGGTGCCCACCGGGAGGGTGCCGTCGAGGGCGAGGCCCTGGCCTTCCCAGGTGCCGAGGTAGGAGGCGGGGACGGCGGTCCCGGTGCCGGGCGCCGGCGTCGTCGAGGGGGCCGTGGACGGCGTCGCGTACGAGCCCGTGTCGCCGCCCCCCGCGCTCGTGTCGTCGCCCCCGCCCGGCAGCAGGTCGAAGAGCAGCACCGAGCCGACGGTCACCGCGGCCAGCGCGCCCGCGACGGCCAGGACGACCGTGCAGCTCAGGCGCCGTCCGCGCCCGCCGTCCCCCGGCGCGGAGGTCGCCGCCACGGACACGGACACTCTGCCGGGGCGGTCGTCCTGCACGGGCGGTGCGTCACGGGGTTCGGGGGCCTCGGGGACGACCGTCGGCGCGCCCATCACGGGCGCCGGCCCGAACTCACCGGCCATCGGGGCGTCTGGCAAGCGATCCGGTCCGAACTCCCCAGCCTCCGGCCCAAACTCACCTGCCGCCGGAGCGCCTGCCGAGCGACCCGGCCCGAACTCCCCCACCCCCGGCGCAAACTCACCTGCCGCCGGAGCGCCTGCCGAGCGACCCGGCCCGAACTCCCCCACCCCCGGCGCAAACTCACCTGCCGCCGGTCCAAGCTTCCCCACCCCCGGCCCGAACTCCCCCACCCCCGCCCCCGGTCCCAACTCCCCCACCCCCGGCCCGAACTCCCCCTCCGTCACCGACACCCCGCTGAACCCCACCGGCCCCGAAACCGCCTCCCCCGCTTCCAGGTTGAGCAGTTGTACGGCACTCCGGCTGACCTGTTCCACCAGCGGCCCCGGCAGCCACCCGCCCGCGACCAGCCGCGCCGCGCCTTGCGGAGCCAGCCGTCGGCTCACCTCGCCGGGGGTCGGCCGTGCCGTGGGGTCCTTGGCCAGGCACGCCTCCGTCAGCTCCCGCAACTCACCGCTGAGGGCGTCGAGTTCGGGCTCCTCGTGGACCACCTTGTACAGGAGCGCCGCCGACGAGTCGCCGGGGAACGGCGGCCGGCCCGTCGCCGCGAACGCCAGCACCGCGCCGAGCGAGAACACGTCCGCCGCCCCGGTCACGCCCTGGCCGAGGATCTGCTCCGGCGACATGTAGCCGGGCGAGCCGACCGAGACGCCGGTGGAGGTGAGGGACGCCGTGCCGTCGGTGGCCCGCGCGATGCCGAAGTCGATCAGGAGGGGGCCGTCCAGGGTCAGCAGGACGTTCGACGGCTTCACGTCCCGGTGGACCAGGCCGAGTTCGTGCACCGCCGCCAGCGCCTCCGCGAGGCCCGCGCCCAGCGCCCGTACCGAATGCGCCGGCAGCGGGCCGCCGTCCGCGATCGCCGCCGTCAGGGAGGGGCCGGCCGCGTACGCCGTGGCCACCCAGGGGACCGGTGCCTCCGGGTCGGCGTCCAGGACCGGCGCCGTCCACGCGCCGCCCACCCTGCGCGCCGCCTCGACCTCGCGGCGGAAGCGGGCGCGGAACTCCTCGTCCAGGGCGAAGTGCGGGTGCACGATCTTGACGGCGACCGTGCGGCCGCCCGCGCTGCGGCCCAGGTAGACCCGGCCCATCCCGCCCGAGCCGAGCCGGCCGAGCAGGCGGTAGGGCCCCACGACGGTGGGTTCGTCACCCGCGAGCGGCTGCATGAGCGGATCCCCCTCCCCCGTACCCGCCGTACCCCCGTACCTGTCAGATGCAGGTTACGGCCGGAGCAGTTCCGCGCTCCCCCTTACGGCCGGAGGAGATCCGTCCCCCTGCCGAGCGGCGGCGTCCCGTCGTCACGCCCCCAGCAGTTCCACCTTCACGTCCGCCGGGAAGCCCGTCGTCGGGCCGACGCGGCGGGCGAACTCCGCCACCGCCGCCAGTTGCGGAGCCCCGAAGCGGAAGTCGAGGGTGGTGAAGTAGCGCTCCAGGACCTTCTCGTCGAAGGCCTCCCAGCGGGCCGCCTGCTCGGCGACCTTGCCGACCTCCTCCAGGGAGAGGTTGCGGGAGGCGAGGAAGGCCTCGTGGACGCGCCGGGTGATGACCGGCTCGCGCTCGGCGTACTCCCGTCGCGCCGCCCACACCGCGAACACGAACGGCAGGCCGGTCCACTCCTTCCAGAGCGTGCCGAGGTCGTGCACGTCCAGCCCGTAGCGCGGGCCGTCCAGCAGGTTCGCCCGCAGCGCCGCGTCGCCGATCAGCACCGCCGCCTCCGCCTCCTGCATCATCAGGCTGAGGTCGGGCGGGCACGTGTAGTAGTCCGGCTGGACGCCGAAACGGTCGGCGAGCAGGAGCTGGGCCAGCCGCACGGACGTGCGCGAGGTGGAGCCGAGGGCGACCCGGCGGCCGTCCAGCCGCTCCAGCGGGACCTGCGAGACGATCACGCAGGACATGACCGGGCCGTCGCAGCCGACGGCGATGTCGGGGAAGGCGACCAGGTCGTCCGCGTTCTTGAGGAACTCGACGAGGGTGATGGGCCCGATGTCGAGGTCTCCCTGCACCAGCTGCTCGCTGAGCTTCTCCGGGGTGTCCTTCGTCAGCTCGAAGTCGAGGAGCGTGCCCGTTCTCGCGAGCCCCCAGTACAGGGGCAGGCAGTTGAGGAACTGGATGTGGCCGACGCGCGGCCGGGTGCGAGAATTGTCCACATCGCGACACTAGACCCCGTGGGGTAGGCTGCGGACTCCGACCCCCGGGTCAACCCCTCTTCGATCTTCAAACGTCCGAGTGACGTGATCTTGACCTCTATTGCTTTCGGCTGCCCGCGTGCTAGGCTCGCCGCAAGTTGCAGTTTGGTTTCCCTTGCAGTACAGAGCCTGCGGAGCATGTGACCGCGGGCTCTAGTCGTTTTCAGACGTATGCAGTTGTGCGGCATCTTGTTTTCACACTTGCAGGGTTCTGGAGCAGGGCAACCCTTTGGGCCCAAGGAGGGCTTATGGCTACCGGAACCGTGAAGTGGTTCAACGCCGAAAAGGGCTTTGGATTCATCGCCCAGGAAGGCGGCGGCCCCGACGTCTTCGTCCACTACTCCGCGATCAACGCGAACGGCTTCCGTTCGCTGGAGGAGAACCAGCAGGTCTCCTTCGACGTGACCCAGGGCCCGAAGGGCCCGCAGGCGGAGAACGTCACCGCCATCTGAGTCACGAGGTCACGAGCCCAAAGCTCTGATCCGGAACGGATGCAGTACCCAAGGAGCCCCGCGCCGCAAGGCGACGGGGCTCCTGCCCTGTCCAGGACCCTGCCGGCCTCACACGTGCTGCATGACCAGCACGAACGTCGTCCCGGGCGCCAGCGCCTCGTACGAGTGCGGCACGTCTCCGCGGTAGGTCATGTAGTCCCCGGGGTTCAGTTCCACCGCCTTCCCCGCCGGCCCGGCCTTCACCCGCCCCGTGCTCACGATCAGGTGCTCGACCGTGCCCGGAATGTGCGGCTCGGACTCCCGTACGGCCCCCGGCTCGGCCCGCAGGTGGTAGATGTCACGCCGCGCCCCGGGCGGGCTGGCGGACAGCAGTGTGGCCGCGTAGTCGGCCTTCTCCGAGGCCACGGAGGGCCCCTGGCCGGCCCGGATCACCCGTACGGCGGGCACGGGCGGCTCCACCAGTGTGCTGAACGGCACCCCGAGCGCCACGCCCAGCGCCCACAGCGTCTCCACGCTCGGGTTCCCGCTCGCCGCCTCCAGCTGGGACAGCGTCGACTTCGCGATTCCGGCCCGTTTGGCCAGCTCCGACAGCGACAGCCCCGCGCGGGTGCGTTCGCGGCGCAGGGAGGCGGCGATCCAGTCGAGGGGGAGCCGGGCGGGCGCTGCGTCGGACATGTCGTTCGCTCCAGAAGTACGATCGTTCGCCTTGACGAACGCGGCAACTACTGTCCAGTATAGAGAACATGCGTACGGCAGAGCGAACGCCCCCTGTCCCCTACGGCGAACTGGTCCGCGACGCCTCCCTCATCTGGGTGGCCGGCGGTGTCGTCGGCGTCTCCTTCGGCGCGATCGCCGTCGCCGGCGGGCTGCCGGTGTGGGCGCCGGTGCTCATGTCGCTCGTCGTCTACGCCGGCTCCGCCCAGTTCAGCGCGGTCGGCGTGCTGCTCGCCGGGGGCGGTCCGGTCGCCGCGGCGGCCACGGGGCTGCTGCTCAACACCCGTACGGCCGCCTTCGGCCTCGCGATCGCCGACACGCTCGGCCGGGGGCGTCTCGCCCGTCTGGCCGGCGCCCATCTGGTCACCGACGAGAGCGTGGCCTTCGCCCTCGCCCAGAGCGATCCCGTACGGCGCCGGGCCGCGTTCTGGGTCTCGGGCATCGGCCTGTTCGTGGCCTGGAACGTCGGCGTCCTCGCCGGAGCGGTGGCCGGCGGCGCGCTCGGCGACACGGCGGCCTACGGGCTGGACGCGGCCTTCCCCGCGGTGCTGGTGGCACTGGTCCTGCCGGCGGTGCGGGCGGATGCGCGGACACGGCGGTGCGCGCTGCTCGGCGCGGCCCTGGCACTGGCGGTCAGCCCCGTGGTCCCGGCGGGGGTGCCGGTGCTGGTGGCGCTGGCGGGGCTGGCACTGTACGGCCGCAAGGAGGTCCCGGCGTGAGCGCCACGGTCGCCGTGATCCTGGCCCTGGCCGTCGGCACGTACGCCTTCCGGCTGGTGGGACCCGCGCTGCACGGGCGGGTGGAGCTTCCCGCCCGGGTACGGGAGTTGCTGTCGGCCGGGGCGGTCGTGCTGCTGGTCGCCCTGCTGGCGACGGGCGCGCTGACCGAGGGCGGGGGCTTCGCGGGCTGGGAGCGCCCGGCCGGGGTGCTGGTGGGCGGCGTACTGGCCTGGCGCCGGGCGCCGTTCGCGGCGGTGGTCCTGGGCGCGGCCGCCACCGCGGCGCTTCTGCGGGTTGTCAGCGGCGGCGGCTAGGGTCCGCCCCCATGAGGGACACCGACTTCCTGACCGCTACCCGCACCTTCTACGACGCCATCGCCGAGGACTACGCCGAGATGTTCGACGAGGAGATCTCCGCCAAGCCCCTGGACCGGGCGGTGATGGCCGCGTTCGCCGAACTCGTGGGCGCGGGCGGGGAGGTGGGCGATCTGGGCTGCGGGCCCGGGCGGATCACGGGGCACCTCGCCTCCCTCGGGCTGTCCGTCTTCGGCCTGGACCTGTCCGAGTCGATGCTCGCGATCGCCCGCCGGGAGAATCCGCACCTGCGGTTCGTGCAGGGGTCGATGCTGGAGCTGGACCTGCCGGACGGGTCGCTCGCCGGGGTGGTGTCCTGGTACTCGTCCATCCACACCCCTGTGGACGAACTCCCGTCCCTCTTCGCGGAGTTCCGGCGGGTGCTCGCGCCCGGTGGGCATCTGCTCCTCGCCTTCCAGGTCGGCGACGAGCCCCGGCGGCTCGAAGAGCCCTTCGGGCATCCGGTGGTGCTGGACTTTCGGCGGTGGCGGCCGGAGCGGATGGCCGGGTTGCTGGCGGAGGCCGGGTTCGCGCCCGTCTCCCGTACGGTGCGCGAACCCTACGCCAACGAGACGACCCGCCAGGCCGCGCTCATCGTGCGCCGGGCATGAGCGACAGCTCAGCGGGCATCCGGTCCGCCGGCACCGGCGTGACGGGCCGGACCGAGCGCCGCTGAAGGGCTTCGAGTGCCGTTAGAGGACGCCCGCCGCGTCCAGGGCCGCGATGTAGCCGAACGTCATCGCCGGGCCGATGGTCGAGCCCGCGCCCGCGTAGCTGTGGCCCATCACCGCCGCGCTGGCGTTTCCGGCGGCGTACAGGCCCGGGATCGGGGTGCCGTCGGGGCGCAGTACCCGGGCGCGGGCGTCCGTCACCAGGCCGCCCTTCGTGCCCAGGTCGCCCGGGACGATGCGGAAGGCGTGGAAGGGGGGCAGCCAGAGGGGGGCCAGGCAGGAGTTGGGGAGGACGGCGGGGTCCGTGTAGTAGTGGTCGTAGGCACTGGTCCCGCGCCCGAAGTCCGTGTCCGTGCCTTTCAGGGCAAGAGAGTTGAAGCGGTCGACCGTCGCCCGCAGGGCCGCCGCCGGCACGCCGATGGAGCCGGCGAGGGCGTCCAGGGTCCACGCCTTGTAGGCGGCCCTGGAGGTGTACCAGTCGTCGGGGAAGGCGAGCGTCGGCGCGACGTCCTTGAAGAGGTACCGGTTGCGGTAGTTCTGGTCGACGATCAGCCACGCCGGGATGTCGGGGTCGGTGGGGTCGCGGTCGTACATGGTGTGCACGACGTCGCTGTAGGGCGCGGCCTCGTCGACGAAGCGGGCGCCGGCCTGGTTGACGATCAGGCCGCCGGGCAGGGTGCGTTCGGCGAGGCAGAAGTACGGCTGGTCCGGCAGCGGAATGGCCGGGCCCCACCAGGCGTCGTCCATGAGGGCGAGCGCCGCGCCCGCCTGCTGCCCCGCCCGGATGCCGTCGCCGGTGTTCTCCTTCGCGCCGACCGTCCACTCCGTCCCGACGGGCTGCCGCTGGTACTGCGCCCGCATGGCGGCGTCGTGCTCGAAGCCGCCGGAGCCGACGATCACCGCGCGCCGGGCGCGGACGAGGCCGGCGCTGCCGTCGCGGGTGACCACGGCCCCGGTGACGGCGCCGCTCTCGACGTACAGGTCGGTCAGCGGGGTGCTCAGCCATACGGGCACCCCCGCGTCCTGCAGCCCCTTGCGCAGCCCGGCCGCCAGCGACTGGCCCATGGTCAGCGGCCGCTGCCCGAGCACGGCCGCCTTCGTGCCCCGCGCCAGGCACTCGGCGGCGACGGCGGCGCCCTTGACGCTCACGGCGGCCAGGGCGAGCCACTTGTAGTCGGCGCTGAAGACGACCATCCCGGCCGGGACCGGCAGGTACGGCGGGTTGAGGTGGGCGAGTTCGGCGCCGAGGAGGTTGCCGTCGAGCTGGTCGGGCTCGATGGAGCGGCCGCCCGGCAGACCGCCCGGGAGCTCGGGGTAGTAGTCGCTGTAGCCCTCCATCCAGCGGAAGCGCAGCGGGCTGGCGGCCATCACGAAGGAGATCATGGCGGGCCCGTGGGCGAGGAAGGCGCTCTGCCGGGCCGCCGGCACGTCCGCGCCGACCACGGCGGCGAGGTAGGCGGCGGCCTTGGCGGGTGTGTCCGGGACGCCCGCGGTGAGGATCACGGGGTTGTTGGGGATCCAGATCCCGGCCCCGGAGCGGGCGGCGGATCCGCCGAAGGTGGGCGCCTTCTCCACGACGACGACCCCGAGGCCGCGCTTGGCCGCGGTGAGGGCGGCGGTCATGCCGGCGGCGCCGGAGCCGATGACGACCACGTCGTAGGTGCCCAGGAGGGGCGGGGTGGCGGCGGAGGCCCGGCCGCCGGTGAGGGCGACGCCGGTGGCGGCGGCCGCCGTGGTGCCGAGGACCTGTCTGCGGGTGGGTGTGCCGGTGCGTCTCGCGGGGTCGGCGCTGGTGGACATGTCGGGTCCCTTCGACCGGACGGGGACAAGGGGGACCGGAATGTCGCGCAGGGGTCTTGTGAAGTCAAGAACCGTGCGCCGGCCGGGACTCCAGGACGGTCAGGCAGTCCTGCCAGGCGGCCTCGCTCAGCAGCGGCCGGAAACGGGTGAAGAGGGCGAGGAGTTCGGGGCCCCACTGGGCGCGGAAGTCGCGGTTGCGGTGGGCGAGGTCGAGTTCGTTGGCGGCGGTGAGCTCGGCGAAGTCCCGGCGCAGGTGGGCGGGCGGGGTGAGGGTCCGCCCGGTGAAGCGGTCGCGGAAGCGGGAGCCGGGGGTGGCGAAGTCCGGGTAGGTGGCCCTGCGGTCGCAGCTCGCGTAGAAGTACACGAGCTCCTCGGCCTCCGGGCCGATCACGGCGGCCAGTTCGGTGCGGCGGTCGAGGGAGAGCAGGGCGGCCGGGAAGCCGTCGGTGCCGTACGCGGCGTGGCACAGGCCGGCCAGCCGGAGGGCGGGGCGGGCGTTCCAGGCGGTGAGCCGGTCGCGTACGCGGTCGAGGTGGGCGAGGAGCGTGCCTCCGGGGTGCGGGATCCGGTCGGCGCCCAACTCGCGCAGGAACGCGGTGGCTTGGTGGGTGGGGGTGGTGGTCCGCGGCACGGTGACGTCCCTTCGGGGGGATGTGGGTCGGCACCCGCTGCCGCGTCGTCCCTGCCGGTCCGGATCCGGCGGGGAAGGTGGAGCGGGTTGCCGCCCGTGGGGCCCTGGGGAGGATCGTCGTACGTCCGCTCGGCGCAGTCAATCCTTGGGATTTACGCCCAACTCCAAGTGTTAGCTTGGGTGTTGTGACCCTGGATGATCTGCGTGTGTTCGTCGCCGTGTGCCGGGCCGGCAGTCTGAGCGCGGTGGCCCGGGACCTGGGCTGTTCCCAGTCGGCGGTGAGCCAGCACGTGCGGCGGCTGGAGCGGGAGACCGGGGTCGCGTTGCTGGAGCGGCAGCCGCGCGGGGTGGTGCCGACGCGGGCCGGGCGGGTGCTGGAGGGGGCGGCGGCCGAGGGGATCGCCGGACTGGACCTCGCGGTACGGCAGTTGCGGGACCTGGTCGACGGGGCCGGCGGGTTCGTGCGGGTGGCGACGGGGGCGACGACCGTACGGCACTTCATGTCGGACGCGGTGGTGGCGTACCGGCAGCGGTATCCGGCGGTCACCCTGGAGTTCCGTACGGTCAGTTCGGGCCGGGGCAGCTTCGACGCGCTCGCCGACGGGACGCTGGATCTGGCGTGGATCACGCTGGGGCCGCCGGTGCGGGGCATCGAGCAGCGGGCGGTGGTGGAGCTGCCGTGGGTGCTGGCGGTGCGGGCGGACGATCCGTGGGCCGGGCGGCAGCGGCTGGAGGCCGCGGAGCTGGCGGACGTACGGCTGATCCGGTTGCCCCCGAACTCCGCGTCGGCGGCCCGTCTGGAGGCCGCGTGCGAGGAGTTGGGGCTGCGGTTCGCCTACGAGCCGAGCGTCGCCGACTGGGACACGGCGCTCCTGCTGGCGGAGCTCGGCGTGGGCCGGGCGGTCGTCCCCTCGCTCCCGGGGCTGCCGGTCCCCGGCACCGGCGCCCTCCGCCTGATCCCGGTCCCCGCCCTGCGCCCCCTGCCCGTCGGCTGGGCGGTGCGCCGCTGGGACGCCCTCAGCCCGCCGGCCCGCGCGTTCGCCGACACGGTGACGGAGTGCCACGCCCCGACGGCCACCGGCACCTAGCTGTACCCAGCTATACCTGGCGGTACCTGGCGGCGCCTCCGGCCGGATCGGGTCCCCGCCTCACTCCAGGCCGGTCTCCGCGCAGGCCGTCGCGTACGCCGGGGTGCAGATCTGCCGGACCGTGTAGACGCCGTCCTTGATCACCGTGGCCTCGATGTTGGTCTTCGTGAGGGCGACCACGGGGACCAGCATCGAGGGGATGTTCTTCTCGGTCGGGCTGTCGACCGTGTCCTCCGTCAGCGCGTCGAACTCCAGGTCCTTGCCCTGCACCAGCGCGACCGCGATCTGCGCGGCGTTGGTGGCCTCCTCCCGGAAGGACTTGTACACGGTCATGTACTGCTCCCCGGCCACCACCCGCTGCACCGCGTCCAGGTTGGCGTCCTGCCCGGTCACCGGCGGCAGCCTGGTCGCCCCGGCCTGCTTGAGCGCGTCGATGACGGCGCCGGCCATCCCGTCGTTGGCCGAGTAGACGGCGGCGATGCCGTTCAGCCCGACGGACCGGATGGCGTCCTTCATGTGGGATGGCGCGGCCCTGCACCTCGCCGACCAGTTCGTTGTCGTGGGAGACGTACGCGCTCACCGGCCCCTGCGCCAGCCGGTCGTAGGCGATGACCGGGATGCCGGCGGCCTTGGCCGCGCGCACGTCCGGCGCGATGGCCTCGGCGTCCAGCGCGTCGACGAGGACGACGTCCACCTTGTCGTCGATCATCTGCCGGAACTGCGCGCTCTGCTTGGCCGTACTGGCCTCGGCGTTGGCGTAGTCGACCTTCCCCTTGCCGTGGGTGAGGGCGGCGACCTCCTGCTCGATCAGGGGGCGGTCGAACCTCTCGAAGCGGGCGGTGTCCTTGTCGGGCAGGAGCAGGCCGACGGTGATGTCGTCGCCCTCCTTCGGGCTCGCGGAGCCGTCGCCGCCGCCCACCGCGTCGAGCGCGCCGCAGGCGGTGAGCGACAGGGCCGAGGAGAGGGCGGTCAGGACCGTGGCGAGGTGGCGCGCAGCCGTCCTGTGGGTGGTACGAGGTGTCACGTGCAGGGACCTTCCGAACCAGGGAGCCGCGTCGCGCCCCGAGTTGCCGACAGCCAAGCGGCAGCCGTGTGTCACGTCAAGAAGTTGTCGTAACAAGCCCACAATCCACACAAACGGCGTCCGTCTCCGGGAAGTCCCGGACGGCGGACGCCGGTTGTGTGCATGCGGTGTGCGCGGATCACGCCTCCTTGTGACCGAGCAGCACGTCCACGCCCTCCCGGCTGCCGTCGACCGTGACCGGCGTGGCCACCGGCGGGTACCCGCTGGCGATCACGGTGTACTGCTCACTGGAGAGATCGGTGAAGCAGTAGCTGCCGTCGACGCTCGTGGTGCGCGTGCCGACGACGTTGCCGGCCGCGTCGACCAGCGTCACCAGGGCGTCCTCCAGCGCGCGCCCGTCCTGCGCGCGGACCCTGCCGCGCAGGGTCGCCGCCACCCGCAGCCGGATGTCGACGGAGGCGGTGTCGGTGGAGACGGTCGCCGTCACGGCGGCCGGGCGGTGACCGGGCGCGCTGACGCCGAGGGTGTAGTCGCCGGGCGGCAGGTCGCCGAGCCGGTACCCGCCGTCCTCGGCGGTGGTGGCGGACGCCGTCACGTCGCCGTGTGCGTCGGTGGCCACCACCAGCGCCCCGGCCAGCGCCTCGCCGTTCCCGCCCCGCACGGTGCCGGCCAGTCCGCCCGCACCGGCCGGCAGCACGAGGTCGTGGGAGAGGGGCGTGTCGGTCAGGGTGAGCGTGGCGACCTGCGGCTGGTGACCGGGCGCCGAGCCGATGAGGACGAGGCTGCCGCGCGCGGGGGTGTCCACCGCGTAGCCGCCGTCCTCGCCGGAGAGGGCGCGGGCGACCTGGTGCCCCGCCGGGTCCAGCAGGGTGAGCGCGGCGCGGGCGACGGGGGCGCCGAGCACATCGCGCACCTGCCCGTGCAGGGCGGGTCGGGCGCCGAGGGCCGGGCTCGTCCCCTGGGGCGACCGCGACTCGACGGCCCCCGCGGTAACACCGGCGGCCGGGCTCCCGCCCCGCCCCCGCATCCCGCCATCGCCCCCGGCACCCTCACCGGCCCGCACAGCCCCGGCATCCTCGGCGACCCGCACAGTCTCGGCATCCTCGCCGCCCCGCACAGCCCCGGCACCCTCGCCGGCCCGCACAGCCCCGGCACCCTCGCCGGTCCGCACAGTCTCGGCACCCGCACCGGCTCGCACAGTCCCGGCATCCTCGCTGGCCTGCACAGCCCCGGCACCCGCACCGGCCCGCGCGCCCCCAGTGGTTCCGTCGGCTGCGGTCGCGGTGCCGGCTCCGGTGTCCCCGGCACTTGCCGCCTCCGCCTCCGCCGTCCTCGCCTTCCGGGTCCGGAACAGCAGCGCCGTCGCGATCACGGCCGCGGCGAAGAAGCCGGCCGACCACCAGTACGCGACCGCGTAACTGTGCAGCGCCGCCTTCGCCTTGACCAGCGGGTCGGTCATGTGGTGCCGCGCGTAGTCGGTGGCGGCGTCGGCCGCCAGGGTGTTCAGCAGCGCGGTGCTGATCGAACCGCCCACCTGCTGCGTGGTGTTCAGCGCGGCCGAGGCCACGCCCTGGTCGGCCGCCGCCACGCCCAGGGTGGCGTAGCTCATCGCCGCGGGCATCGACATGCCGAGCCCGGCGCCCATCAGCAGCAGCGGCGGCAGGACGTGCGGGGCGTAACTGCTGTCCAGTTCCAGGCGGGTGAGCCAGACCATGCCGCCCACGGCCAGCAGCATGCCGACGGGTACGACGGTCTTCGGGCCGATCCTCGGCACCAGGACGTTGGTGGACAGCTGCGCCATCACCATCAGCGCGCCCACCATCGGCAGGAACGCCACGCCGTTCTTCACCGGCGAGTAGCCCAGCGTCGCCTGGAGGTAGTAGGTCAGGAAGAGAAAGACGCCGAACATGCCGGCGGAGGAGATGAGCACCGTCGACAGGGCGGCGGCGCGGTCGCGGTCGGCCAGCACGCGCAGCGGCAGCACGGGATGCTTCGCGCGGGTCTGCCAGAGGAAGAACGCCACCAGCAGCACCCCGCCCCCGGCGAGGAAGCCCCAGGTCATCCAGTTGCCCCAGTCGTGCGTCTCGGCGTTGGCGAAGCCGTAGACGATGCCGAACAGGCCGCCGGAGACCAGGACCGCTCCGAAGACGTCCAGCCTGGGCCGCTCGGCCGGGACGGAGCGGCCGATGAAGACGGCGGCGCCGATCAGCGCGGGGACGGCGATGGCGTCGTTGACGTACAGCGTCCAGCGCCAGTCGAGGTACTCGGTGAGCAGACCGCCGAGGACCAGGCCGACGGCGGCGCCGGAGCCGGCGATGGCGCCGAACACGCCGAACGCCCGGGCACGTTCCTTGGGTTCGGTGAACGTCGTGGTCAGCAGGGAGAGCGCGGCCGGCGCGAGCAGCGCGCCGAACAGGCCCTGCACGGCGCGCGCGACGACCAGCATGGCGAAGCCGTCCGCGGCGCCGCCCACCGCGGAGGCGGCGGCGAAGCCGACGATGCCGACGACGAAGGTGGTCTTGCGGCCGAAGAGGTCGGCCAGTCTGCCGCCGAGCAGCAGCAGGCTGCCGAAGGCCAGGGAGTAGGCGGTGACGATCCACTGCCGGCCGTTGTTGTCGAAGCCCAGGTCCTGCTGGGCGGAGGGCAGCGCGATGTTCACGATGGTGGCGTCGAGGACGACCATCAGCTGGGCGAGGCCTATCACGGCCAGTGCCCACCAGCGGTGCTTGGGCGAGGCATGCGGCCGGCCGGGCGGTGCGGCCTGAACGGCGGCAGCCGGAATGGCTTCCACGGTGGTACTCCCCACATCGGTCCGAAACCGTTTCGTACAGCAAACTAGGCCAGTTCCGGAGCGAAACGCAAACGTTTCGATTTCGGGACGCCACCCTCACCGCTCGTAGAGCGCCTCCACCTCCGCCGCGAAGTCCCGCATCACGATCTCGCGCCGGAGCTTCATCGAGGGGGTCAGATGGCCCTCCTCCTCCGTGAAGTCGCGGGGCAGGACGGCGAAGCGGCGGATGGACTCCGGGCGCGAGACCAGCTTGTTGGCCTCGTCCACGGCCCTTTGCAGTACCGCCCGCAACTCCTCGTCGTCCACCAGGAGTTCGGCCGGGACCGGGTGCTTGCCGTTCATCCGGCGCCAGTGGGTGATGCCGTCCGGGTCGAGGGTGATCAGGGCGCCGATGTAGGGGCGGCGGTCGCCCACGACCATGACCTGGGAGATCAGCGGGTGCTGGCGCAGCCAGTTCTCCAGCGGGGCGGGGGCCATGTTCTTGCCGCCCGCCGTGATGATGATCTCCTTCTTGCGGCCGGTGATGGTCAGATAGCCCTCGTCGTCCAGCCGCCCGATGTCGCCGGTCGCGAACCAGCCGTCGGAGGAGGCCGGGGTGACCCCGCCGCCGTGCGGTTCCCAGTAGCCGCGGAAGACCTGGCCGCCCTGGAGCAGGATCTCGCCGTCGGCCGCGATCCGCACCTTGGTGCCGGGCAGCGGCCAGCCGACGGTGTCCAGACGGGGCTTGAGCGGCGGGGTGACGGTGGCCGCGCCGGTGGACTCCGTCAGGCCGTACCCCTCGTAGATCTCCAGGCCCGCGCCGGCGTAAAAGGCCGCGAGACGGCGGCCGAGGGGGGAGCCGCCGGAGATGATGTGCCGGATGCGGCCGCCCATGGCGTTGCGGATACGGCGGTAGACGAGCGGGTCGTAGAAGGTGCGGGCCGCCTTCAGGGCCGCGCTCGGGCCGGAGCCGGTGCCGGCGTGGCGGGCCTCCACCGCCTCGCCGTAGCGGACGGCGACGTTCGCGGCGCGGTCGAAGACGCTCACCCGGCCGCCGCTCTCCGCCTTGGCCCGGGCGTTGTTGTAGACCTTCTCCAGCATGTACGGGATGACCAGCAGGAAGGTCGGCCGGAAGGCGGCCAGGTCGGCGAGCAGGTCGTCGGCCTGGAGGCTCGGCGCGTGACCCAGGCGCACCCGGGCGCGCACGCAGGCGATCGCCACCATGCGGCCGAAGACGTGCGACATCGGCAGGAAGAGCAGGGTGGCCAGGTCCTCCGATGCCTTGGACTTGAAGATGGGGTAGAGCAGTTCGACTGCGTTGTCGACCTCGGCGAGGAAGTTGCCGTGGGTGATGACGCAGCCCTTGGGGCGGCCGGTGGTGCCCGAGGTGTAGATGATCGTGGCGAGCGTGTCCGGGACCAGCATGCCGCGCCGCACGCCGACCTCCTGCTCCGGCACCGGCCCGCCGAGCTCCGCCAGCCGGTCCAGGTGGCCCTTCTCGACGATCCACATGTGCCGCAGGTCGGGCAGGTGGCTCAGCTCCGGGCCGAGCGCCGCGGCCTGGCCCGCGGTCTCCGTCACCAGGGCCACCGCGCCGGAGTCCTGGAGGATCCAGCGGGTCTGGAAGACGGAGGAGGTGGGGTAGATCGGGACGGTGACCAGCCCGGCGGCCCAGGCGGCGAAGTCCAGCAGCGTCCACTCGTAGATCGTCCGCGCCATGACGGCGATGCGGTCGCCGGGCATCAGCCCCTCCGAGATCAGCCCCCTGGCGAGGGCCAGCACCTCCTGGGCGAACTCGGCCGCCGTGACGTCCCGCCACCGCCCGTCCTGCGTACGGCGGCTGAGCACCCGCGCGTCGGGCGCCGCGTCCGCGTTGTCGAACGGCAGGTCGGCCAGCGAGCCGTAGGCCGGCGGCGGGACGAGCGGCGGGACCGACGCCTCGCGCACCTCTCCGTCCAGCCGCCGGATCTCGGGTTCCACGAGCTGGGGCACGCCGTCGTAGTCGTACGCGGACGGGTAGGACAGAGACATGGGCAGCTCCTGAGGCGTGCAGCTCGATCGCGCTCTGCTGGTTGGTACGTGCAGTGCGTACCGAGACGTTCACCGGCGGTGTGCGGCTGGAGAGTTACCGCGGGTTAGGACGGTGATCGTACGGCGCCCTCGTGGGGGGTTGGTGCGGGTTCGGCGGTGGTCCGGAGCCGGGCCTGTGCAACCTCGGAGGTTACGTGAGGATCGCTCAGGTCCGGCCCGCCGTCCGGGCCGCGGCCGTTCAGGCCCGCTCCAGGATCGCCGTCACTCCCTGCCCGCCCGCCGCGCAGACGGAGATCAGCCCGCGGCCCGGTCCGCCGCGTTCGGCCAGCAGCTTCGCCAGCGTCGCCACGATCCGCGCGCCGGTCGCGGCGAAGGGGTGGCCCGTGGCGAGGGAGGAGCCGGCCACGTTCAGGCGGGCCCGGTCCACCGGCGCCAGGCCCCGCTTCTCCCAGGCGGCGAGCGTGGCCAGCACCTGGGAGGCGAACGCCTCGTGCACTTCGAGCAGGTCGAAGTCGTCCAGCCCGAGCCCGGCCCGCTCCAGCATGCGCGGCACCGCGTACGCCGGTGCCATCAGCAACCCGTCCTCGCCGCCCGCGACATCGCCGTGCACGAAGTCGACGGCCGCCGTCTCGTACGCCGTCAGGAACGCCAGCGGCTTTAGTCCGCGCGCCTCGGCCCACTCCTCCGAGGCCAGCAGCACGGTCGCCGCCCCGTCGGTCAGCGGCGTCGAGTTGCCCGCGGTCATCGTCGGGTCGGGCGCGTCCAGTCCGAACACCGGCTTGAGCGTGGCGAGTTTCTCCACCGTCGAGCCCGGCCGCAGGTTCTGGTCGCGGGCCAGCCCCCGGAAGGGCACCACCAGGTCCTGGAAGAAGCCGCGTTCGTAGGCCGCCGCCAGCCGCTGGTGGCTGGTGGCCGCCAGTTCGTCCTGCGCCTCGCGGCTCACGCCCCAGGCCCGGGCGGTGACCGCCGCGTGCTCGCCCATCGACAGACCGGTGCGCGGCTCGGCGTTGCGTGGGATGTCGGGGACCAGGTGCCCGGGCCGCACCTTCGCCAGCGCCCGGAGCCTGCCGCCGAGCGACTTCGCCCGCCGCGCCTCCAGCAGCACCCGGCGCAGCTCGTCGTTGACACCCAGCGGCGCGTCGCTCGCGGTGTCGGCGCCGCCGGCGATGGCCGCGTCGGTCTGGCCGAGGGCGATCTTGTTGGCGGCGGCGATGACGGCCTGCAGCCCGGTGCCGCAGGCCTGCTGGATGTCGTACGCCGGGGTGCGCGCGTCCAGCTTCGAACCGAGGACCGTCTCGCGCGCCAGGTTGAAGTCGCGGGCGTGCTTGAGGACCGCGCCGGCCACGAACTCGCCCACCGCGCCCGGCTCCTGCAACCCGTACCGCTCGACCAGTCCGTCCAGGGCGGCCGTCAGCATCTCCTGGTTGGACGCGGTGGCGTACGGGCCGTCGGAGCGGGCGAACGGGATGCGGGCGCCGCCGATGACCGCCACGCGACGCGTCCGAGGGGGCTCAAGGGGGCTCATCTTCACCTGCTCCTCACCCGTGACATAGGATTACCTCCGGTAACCTTACTCCAGAGTCAGTACATGGGACCCGAGCGGGGAGATGGACATGGCCGACCGCTATCTGCGCTTCACCGGCACCGCACCGGGCCGCTTCCTGACCGGTCGCCTCGGGCTGCCACAGCCGGCCCCCCTGCGCCGCTGGTCGCCCGAGCGACCCACGCTGGACGGCCCCCTGCTGCACCTCACCGCCGGCAAGTCCGACCTCGACCTCGCGCCCGTCCTCGCCCGCACCGGTCTGACCCCCGGCCAGGACGCCCCCGCCGCCGTCGTCCTCGACGCCACCGGCGTACGGGACGTCGACACGCTCGCCGAGGTGCACGCGGCCCTGCACCCGGTGGTGCGGTCGGTCGCGAGCAGCGGCCGGGTCGTCGTCCTCGGCGCGCCCCTGGACGCCGCCGACCACCACCAGGCCGCGGCGCAGCAGGCGTTGGAGGGGTTCACACGCTCGCTCGGCAAGGAGATCGGGCGCGGCCGGACCGTCAACCTGCTCCGGCTGACGGACGCTTCGGCGGCCGAGTCCACCCTGTCCTTCCTCCTCTCCCCCAAGTCGGCCTACGTCAGCGGCCAGGTCGTCGAGGTCGGCACGGCGCCCGAGGTCCCCGGGGCCCCCGCAGTCCCGGCCGACCCGGACCGTCCCCTCGCCGGCCGCACCGCCCTGGTCACCGGCGCCGCGCGCGGCATCGGCGAGGCGGTCGCCGAGACGCTGGCCAGGGACGGCGCCCGGGTGGTCGTCCTCGACGTGCCGCAGGCCCGGCAGGACGCCGAGCGGGTCGCCGAGCGCCTGGGCGGCAGCGCCCTCGCGCTGGACATCACCGCCGCCGACGCCGGCGAGCGGATCGCCGCCGCCCTCCCCGACGGCCTGGACGTGCTGATCCACAACGCGGGCGTCACCCGCGACCGGCGGCTGGTCAACATGCCCGCCGAGCGCTGGAGTTCGGTCCTCGACGTCAACCTGGCGAGCGTGCTGCGCACGACGGACGCGCTGCTGTCGCGGGGCACCCTGCGCCCGGGCGGCCGGATCGTCGCCACCGCCTCGATCGCGGGGCTCGCCGGGAACGCCGGGCAGACCAACTACGGCGCCAGCAAGGCGGGCGTCGTCGGCCTGGTCCGCTCCCTCGCCCCGCGGGCGCTGGCCGAGCACGGGGTGACCGTGAACGCGGTCGCGCCCGGGTTCATCGAGACGAAGATGACGGCCGCGATCCCCCTGTTCATCCGGGAGGCGGGGCGCCGGATGAACTCGCTCGCGCAGGGCGGGCTGCCCGCCGACGTCGCCGAGACCACCGCCTGGCTCACGCACCCGGGCTCGGGCGCGGTCAACGGCCAGATCGTGCGCGTATGCGGCCAGAGCCTGCTGGGGGCGTGATGTCGACCGTCCTCACCGGCTCTCCCTCCCTGCCGCCCCTGTTCGCCCGGGGCGCCCTGCTGTCACCCTTCAAACGCCCGAGCCCCGACGCGGAGTTCCCGCGCACCCGGCTCGTCCTGCCCGCCCTGCGCGTCGACCTCGCGCGGCTCGCGGCGTACGAGAGGGTGTGCGGCTTCGCGACCGGCGCCGACGCGCTGCCGCCGACCTATCCGCACGTCCTGGGCTTCCCGCTGGCCATGCGGCTGATGAGCGACCGGGGCTTCCCGCTGCCGCTGCTCGGACTCGTCCACACGTCGATCGAGATCACCCGGCACCGGCCCATGCCGGCCACCGGGGAGTACGAACTCGCCGTGCACGTCGCCGGACTGGCGCCGCACCGGCGCGGCACCGAGGCCACGGTGGTGACCGAGGCGCGGGCCGGCGGGGACCTCGTATGGGAGTCGACGAGCACGTATCTGGCCCGGCACCGCACCACGCGCCCGGCGCCCGGACCGGCCGGGGACGATCCCGCGGCGCTGCCCGCGGTCGCCGAGTGGCACCTTGCCGGGGACGTCGGCCGCCGCTACGCGGCCGTATCCGGCGACCGCAACCCCATCCACCTGCACCCGCTCACCGCCCGCCTGTTCGGCTTCAGGCGGCCCATCGCGCACGGCATGTGGACGGTGGCCCGCTGCCTGGCCGCGCACGGCACACCCCAGCGCGCCACGGTGACGGCGCGGTTCAGGGCGCCGGTGCGGCTGCCGGGGACGGTGACGTACGCGGCGGACGGGGACCGCTTCGAACTGCGCGGCGGTGACCAGGTGCACGTCCGGGGAGAGGTGCGCCCGCTCACCGCGTAGGGCGTCAGGCCACCCAGCCCAGGACGAGGCCGCAGACCAGCGCGAGGCCCCCGGCGGCCCAGACCGGCGCCTCGCGACGCGTCCTCCACCGTTCGACGGCGAGCGTGGCGAACACGGCGACGAAGAGCCGGAAGAAACTGTCGGCCAGCGACCCGTCCAGCGCGGTGACGACCTGGCCCGTGCCGAAGCCCACGGCGGTGCACAGCAGGAGGGGTCTCGCCGCCTCCTTCTCGGTCACCAGCACCAGGACGGCGATGGTGACCACGACCTGCAGTATCTCGATGACCAGCATGACTGCCTCTCGTGTACAGGGCGGGTGGCGGCCGGGGACGCCACCCGCCCCCC
>NZ_JBTWMV010000055.1:0-41936 GCF_054850255.1 Streptomyces sp. 7R007
TCCAGGGCCACCTCGGGAACCCGCTTCACGGGCAGTTCCAAGTTGACGCCCAGCTTCTCCAGGACGTCGGAGGCC
Organism: Streptomyces sp. 7R007; assembly: GCF_054850255.1. NCBI lineage: Bacteria > Bacillati > Actinomycetota > Actinomycetes > Kitasatosporales > Streptomycetaceae > Streptomyces > Streptomyces sp. 7R007. The sequence continues at coordinate 76 of NZ_JBTWMV010000055.1, forward strand.
CCCGACGCCGAGGACGCGGCGCGGTTGCCGTGCTTGACGACCCGGGCGCCCGTGCCGGCGACGACGATCGAGGACATGGTGGAGATGTTCACCGTCTTGGCGCCGTCGCCGCCGGTGCCGACGATGTCGACGGTCGGGCCCGGCACCTCGATGACGTTCGCGTGCTCGTACATCGTCCGCACGAGCCCGTTGATCTCCTCGACGGTCTCGCCCTTGGCCCTCAGCGCCACCACGAACCCGGCGATCTGCGCGTCGGTCGCCTCGCCGCGCATCATCAGGTCCATCGCCCAGGCGGTGTCGTCGGTGCCGAGGTCCTTGCCGTCCAGCAGACCGTTCAGCAGCAGGGGCCAGGAACGGCCCGCCGCGGTGTCGCCTCCAGCGGGGGTCACAGCGCTCATCAGGCCGCTCCTGGGTGTCGTAGAACCATCGGTGTCGTAGAACCAACGCGGTGTGGGCCCACCCTATCCAGCCCCGGGCACGGCGAAGGGCCCCCGTCCGCACACCGGACGGGGGCCCTTCTGCCGTGGCGTGGCGAGCCGCAGCGATCAGTGGTGGCCGTGGCCGCTCGTGATCTCCTTGTACTCCTCGACGGTCGGCTTCGGGATCTGGGACTCCTCACCGAAGTACGCCTCGCTGAGCTTGGCGCGCAGCTTCTCGGAGCCGCTCACCTTGCGCTCGACGCCGTTGTCGTCGACCGTGGGGCCGATCTCGACCGGCTTGTACTGCTCGTGCGCGGTGAGGGTGTGCAGCGCCTCCTGGCTGAGCGGCTCGTGGACCTCGATGAACTCACCGTGCGGCAGGCGCTTGATGATGCCCGACTCGCGGCCGTGCAGCACCTTGTCGCGGTCCCGGCGCTGCAGGCCGAGGCAGATCCGCTTGGTGGCGAGGAAGACCAGCACCGGCACCACGAAGAAGCCGATGCGCACGAACCAGGTGACCGCGTTGATCGACAGGTGGAAGTGCGTGGCCCACAGGTCGTTGCCGCCACCGACCATCAGCACGAAGTACCAGGACACCCACGCGGCGCCGAACGCGGTGCGCGTCGGGGCGTTGCGCGGCCGGTCCAGGATGTGGTGCTCGCGCCGGTCGCCGGTGACCCAGGCCTCGATGAACGGGTAGACCGCGATCGCGACCAGGACCAGCGGGAAGATCATCAGCGGGATGAACACGCCCAGGACGAGCGTGTGGCCCCACAGGTTGATCTCCCAGCCCGGCATGGCGCGGATCAGGCCCTCGGAGAAGCCCATGTACCAGTCGGGCTGGGCGCCGGTGGACACCTGGTCCGGACGGTAGGGGCCCATGGCCCAGATCGGGTTGATCGAGGCGATCGCCGCGATGGCGGTGATGACGCCGAAGACCAGGAAGAAGAAACCGCCGGCCTTCGCCATGTACACCGGCAGCAGCGGCATGCCGACGACGTTGTTGTTGGTCTTGCCGGGACCCGCGAACTGCGTGTGCTTGTGGTAGAAGACCAGGATCAGGTGGCCCACCATCAGGCCCAGCATCAGACCCGGCAGCAGCAGGATGTGCACCGAGTAGAACCGGGCCACGAAGTCGCCGCCCGGGAACTCGCCGCCGAAGAGGAAGAACGACAGGTACGTGCCGACGATCGGCACGGACAGGATCGCGCCCTCCATGAAGCGGACACCGGTGCCGGAGAGCAGGTCGTCCGGGAGCGAGTAGCCGGTGAAGCCGGTGAACATGCCCAGGACCAGCAGCAGGAAGCCGAACAGCCAGTTGACCTCACGCGGCTTGCGGAACGCGCCGGTGAAGAACACGCGCATCATGTGCACGAACATGCCGGCAAGGAAGATCAGCGCGGCCCAGTGGTGGATCTGCCGGATGAGCAGACCACCGCGCACGTCGAAGGAGATGTGCAGGGTCGAGTTGAACGCCTCGGACATCATCTGGCCCTGCAGCGGGATGTAGCTGCCGTGGTACTCCACCTCGTTCATCGACGGGTGGAAGAACAGCGTCAGGTACACACCCGTGAGGATGAGGATGATGAAGCTGTACATGCACACTTCGCCCAACATGAACGACCAGTGGTCGGGGAAGATCTTGCGCATGTTGGTCTTGGCCAGGGAGTAGATCCCCAGCCGGCCGTCGGCCCAGTCGGCGACGCGCTCGCCGGCCGGTGCCTTCCCGCGGGCGCGGGCCTCTTCGTTCGTCGTAGTGCTCATCCGCGCTCCCAGAATGCAGGACCGACGGGCTCCTCGAAGTCGCCGAGCGCCTGGAGGTAACCCTCGTCGTCCACGCCGATGCGCAGCTGCGGCAGGGCGTGACCGGCGGGGCCGAAGATCACTCGGGCACCGTCGGAGAGGTCGAAGGTGGACTGGTGGCACGGGCACAGCACGTGGTGCGTCTGCTGCTCGTACAGGGAGATCGGGCAACCGACGTGGGTGCAGATCTTCGAGTACGCCACGATGCCCTGGTGCGACCAGTCGAGCTCGCGCTTGTCCTTGATGTTGTCCGGCTGGAGCCGGACGATCATCAGCGCCGCCTTGGCGATCTGGGTCTGGAAGTCCTCGTCGGACTCCTCCAGGCCGTCCGGCTTGGCGAAGGTCAGCGAGCCCACGGCCACGTCCTCGGGACGCAGCGGCTCGTTGGTGTTCATGTTGACGAGGCGCTTGCCCTTGGCCCACAGCGTGTGGCGCAGCTTGGTCTCGGGCAGCGGGCCCAGGTCGCGCAGCAGGACGAGGCCGGAGAGCGGCACCAGGGTGAGCGCGCCCAGCATCGTGTTGCGGATCAGCTTGCGCCGGCCGAGCGCCGACTCCTTGGCGCCCTGCTTGAAGTCCGCCAGGACCTTGGCCCGGACCTCCGGCGGCGCCTCGATCGGGTGCCGCTCGTCGGCGATCTCCACGTCGGACATCAGGGTGCGGGCCCAGTGGACCGCGCCCGCGCCGATGCAGAACAGCGCCAGACCGAGGGTCAGACCGAGCGCGAAGTTCAGCGCGCTGATGTGCCCGATCGGGAAGACGTAGATCGACTTGTCCGACGGGACCGCCACGTAGGAGGCGATGAAGCCGATCGTGGCCAGCATCGACACCGTGAACAGCATGGCCACCACACGCTCGGACCGCTTGGCGGCCCGCTCGTCGATGTCCTGGATCCGGTGCTCGTGGGGCGGCAGGCCGGGGTCGGCGAACGGGTTCTGCTCGTCCGCGACGCCTACGGCACCGTGCGCGTCCTGCTCAGCGGGCAGGTTCTCTTCTGGAATGTCTTGGCTACTCATGACTTCTTGGCCTTTGCGGTCCGAGCGGCGACCCAGACGGCGACCGCGATCAGCGCGCCGAGTCCGAAGACCCACGCGAACAGACCTTCGCTGACCGGACCCAGTCCGCCCAGTTCGAGGCCACCGGGGCTCTCGGTGTCGTCCCCGTTGACCGCGTTCAGGTACGCGATGATGTCCTTCTTGTTCTGCTCCGACAGCGTGGTGTCGGGGAACGACGGCATGTTCTGCGGGCCGGTCTGCATGGCCTCGTAGATGTGCTTCGGGGCCACGCCCTCAAGGCTCGGCGCGAACTTGCCGTGCGTCAGCGCACCGCCCTTGCCGGTGAAGTTGTGGCACTGGGCGCAGTTGGTGCGGAAGAGCTCACCGCCCTTGGCGATGTCCGCGCCGTCCGGACCGTACTTGTCCGAGGTCGGGATGGACGGGCCGGCGCCCAGCGAGGCGATGTACGCCGCGAGCTGGTCGATCTGGGCCTGCGTGTAGATGACCTTCTTGCGCGGGACCTGCGCGCCCGGCTGCTGGGCCGGCATACGGCCGGTGCCGACCTGGAAGTCGACGGCCGCGGCGCCCACGCCGACCAGGCTGGGACCGTCGGAACTGCCCTGACCGCCGGTGCCGTGGCAACTGGCGCAGCCTACGGAGTAGAGCTTCTTGCCCTCGTCGATGGCGAGAGACTGGGAGGTTTCATCGGCCTGCGCCTTGCTCGCGGGCGCGAACGCGGCGTACAGCCCCCCAGTGGCCGCCAGCGCGAGGAGTAGGACGACGACCGCCGCCAGCGGATGGCGTCGTCGTGCGGAGAGCTTTTTCACGGATTACCCCGGTGTCAGGATCTTCTGCGTCGATGCTTCTGGGATGTGCGCCCGCGAGGCGCACGCGGGTACGGGCCCGGCTACTTGATCAGGTAGATCGTGGCGAAGAGGCCGATCCAGACGACATCGACGAAGTGCCAGTAGTAGGACACGACGATGGCCGCGGTCGCCTGCTCGTGGGTGAACCTCTTGGCCGCGTAGGTGCGACCGAGGACCAGCAGGAAGGCGATCAGACCGCCCGTCACGTGCAGCCCGTGGAAGCCGGTGGTCAGGTAGAACACCGAGCCGTACGGGTCGGAGGACAGGGAGAGCCCGTCCTTCTTCACCAGCTCCGTGTACTCGAAGATCTGACCGCCGATGAAGATCGCACCCATGATGAAGGTGACGATGAACCAGCCCCGGAGCTTCTTCACGTCCCCGCGCTCGGCGGCGAAGACGCCGAGCTGGCAGGTGAGCGAGGAGAGCACCAGGATCGTGGTGTTGGTCGCGGAGAACGGAAGGTTGAGATGGCTCGCCATCTCCTTCCAGTGATCCGGACCGGTCACCGATCGCAGGGTGAAGTACATCGCGAAGAGGGCCGCGAAGAACATCAGCTCGGAACTCAGCCAGATGATGGTTCCGACGCTGGTGAGGTTCGGCCGGTTGACCGACGGGTGCGCGTGCCCGGTTTCTACTGTCGTTGCTGTCGCCACGACCGACATTATGTCGGTCGCTTATCCCGCCCTCACTCCGGGGGGTGCCGTTCGGAGTGTTGCCACCGTCCGAACCGGTGTTGACGTGGTGTTCACGGGGGTGACAGCGGGAGTAACATCCGCCCCGATGGGCCTGTCCGCACGACGAAGACGTCTCGGAGGAACTATGCAGCCGACCGCCACGGTGCTGGTCTACAGCGACGATTCCAACACCCGCGAGCAGGTCCGGCTGGCGACCGGGCGCCGGCCCGCTCCGGACGCCCCCGTCGTGGAGTTCGTGGAGTGCGCGACGCCCGCGGCGGTGCTGCGCGAGCTGGACCGGGGCGGCATCGACGTGTGCGTCCTGGACGGCGAGGCCGTGCCCATGGGGGGCATGGGGATGTGCCGCCAGATCAAGGACGAGGTGTTCAACTGCCCGCCGGTGCTGCTGCTCATCGGCCGGCCCCAGGACGCGTGGCTGGCGACCTGGAGCCGGGCCGACGCGGCGGTGACGCTGCCGGTGGAGCCGGTGGAGTTCGCGGGGGCGCTGGCTTCCCTGCTGCGCCGCGAGAGGCTGCAGAGCGCCTAGGCGGCTCACACCGCCGTCGGCCGTAGTCGTGCCGTCTGCTCGGGTCGCGGGGTGTCCGGCGTTCCCGCGACCAGGGCGCTGCCCGCGCGCCACTTCTTCCAGCTGAGGTTCCAGTCGCCGAAGCCGTTGCCGAAGGGCTCCATCTCGTCGCCGTTGGAGTTGACGACCTGGACCACGTCCCCCTCGTGGACGTGGTCGAAGAACCACTCGGCGTTGCCGGTGCTCATGCCGGTGCAGCCGTGCGAGACGTTCTCGTAGCCCTGGGAGCCGACGGACCAGGGGGCGGCGTGGACGTACTCGCCGCTCCAGGTCACGCGGGTGGCGTAGTAGACGGGCAGGTCGTATGACTCCGAGGAGCCCTCGGCGATGCCGACGGTGGTACCGCGCATACGTACGTACTGCTGCTTCTCCAGCACGACCTTGACGCCGTTGCGGGTCTCGAAGCCGGGTTTGCCGGTGGTGACGGGGATGTCCTTGATGTCCTCGCCGTTCCTGTAGAACGCCAGGGAGTGGGACGAGGCGTCCGTGACGGCGATGACGCGGTCGCCGATGCCGAGCTTCAGGGGCTTGCTCGCGGCGCCCCACAGGCGGTCGCTGATCTTGACGCCGTCGAGGTCGCTGTGCGCCTGGACGGTGGCGTGGGCGGGCCAGTACTCCTTGGGCCGGTAGTGGAGTTCCTTGTCGTCCACCCAGTGCCAGGCGCCCTCGACGGCCGGTACGGACTCCACGCGCAGGGCGCGTTCGACGACCGCGCGCTGGGCCTTGTCCTTGACAGCCTGGCTCAGTTCGGCCGTGATGGGCTGGCCCACCCCGTACGTGCCCGGCTTGGGCCCGAACTTCACCGACAGGCGCTTCTTGGCGGTGGGCTTGCTGGTGTCGAAGGAGAGGACCTTGCGGCCGGGCGCCCCGTCCTCGTCCTCGGTGCTGACCCGGACCGTGTAGTGGGCGTTGGCGGCCAGCGGAGAGGTGCTGTGCCACCGGGTGCCGTCGGCCGAGAGTTCGCCCGTCACATAGCGGCCTGTGGCGTCCGTGGCGGTGACGTCGGTGATGCGGCCGTCGTCGTCCTGGGCGGTGACCTCCAGGGGCTTGTCCGGGTCGGCCTTCCTGCCGTCGCCCGAGGGGCCGTTGAAGGAGATCTGGTCCGACGCGTCGTACGGCTTCGCGGACAGCGGGTTGCCGCCGCTGCCGCACGCGGTGCCGCCCGCACCGAGGGCGATCACCAGCAGCGTGCAGCTGACGACGGTGCGAGTGCGCGGATTGCGGTTCATGGCTTCACGCTAGGGAGCTTCGTCAACGGCGGCGCGGTGGGTAACTCGTACGAGGGACGAGGGGTGCGCAAAAGCAGGAGCCCGGACCCTCCTGACGGAGTGTCCGGGCTCGCTGGGCGCTCGGTGGGTGCTACTGGGTGCGGTTCTCACCGCGGTAGTACTCGAAGACCCAGCCGTACAGGCCGACCAGGATGATCGGCGCCGAGAAGTACAGCAGCCACCAGCCGATCGCGATCGACAGGAAGGCGAACGCACCACCGACCGCGAGGGCCAGCGGCTGCCAGCTGTGCGGGCTGAAGAACCCGACCTCGCCGGCGTCGTCCGCGACGTCCGCCTCCTTGTTGTCCTGCGCGCCCGCGTCGACCCGCCGGGCGGTGAAGCCCAGGTAGAAGCCGACCATGATGCACAGGCCGAAGGCCAGGAAGAGGGCCGTGGTGCCGGCCGGCTCCTTCGACCACACGCCGTAGACGACCGCCATGGCGAGGATGAAGACGCTCAGCCACATGAACATCTTGCCCTGGATCTTCACTTGCCGGCCTCCTTGCCACCAGCCAGAGCCTTCTCACCGTGCGGCGCGTTCTCCAGCTGGTCGAGCGCGGCGATCTCCGGGTGGTGCAGGTCGAACGCCGGGGATTCGCTGCGGATCCGCGGCAGGGTGAGGAAGTTGTGCCGCGGCGGCGGGCAGGACGTCGCCCACTCCAGGGAGCGGCCGTAGCCCCACGGGTCGTCGACGCCGACCGGCTTGCCGTACTTGGCCGTCTTCCACACGTTGTAGAGGAACGGCAGGATCGACATGCCGAGCAGGAACGAGCCGATCGTGGAGACCGTGTTCAGGGCGGTGAAGCCGTCGGCCGCCAGGTAGTCGGCGTACCGGCGCGGCATGCCCTCGGCGCCCAGCCAGTGCTGCACCAGGAACGTGGTGTGGAAGCCGATGAACAGCGTCCAGAACGTGATCTTGCCGAGGCGCTCGTCGAGCATCTTGCCGGTCATCTTCGGCCACCAGAAGTGGAAGCCGGAGAACATCGCGAAGACGACGGTGCCGAAGACGACGTAGTGGAAGTGCGCCACCACGAAGTACGAGTCGGACACGTGGAAGTCCATCGGCGGCGAGGCCAGGATGACACCGGTCAGACCACCGAAGGTGAAGGTGATCAGGAAGCCGGTCGCCCAGAGCATCGGCGTCTCGAAGGACAGCGAGCCCTTCCACATCGTGCCGATCCAGTTGAAGAACTTCACACCGGTCGGCACCGCGATGAGGAACGTCATGAAGGAGAAGAACGGCAGCAGCACACCGCCGGTGACGTACATGTGGTGGGCCCACACGGTCACGGACAGACCGGCGATCGCGATGGTCGCGCCGATCAGGCCCATGTAGCCGAACATCGGCTTGCGGGAGAAGACCGGGATGACCTCACTGATGATGCCGAAGAACGGCAGCGCGATGATGTACACCTCTGGATGCCCGAAGAACCAGAACAGGTGTTGCCACAGCAACGCGCCGCCGTTGGCCGCGTCGAAGACGTGCGCCCCGAACTTCCGGTCGGCCTCCAGCGCGAACAGGGCGGCGGCCAGGACGGGGAAGGCGAGCAGGACCAGCACCGCGGTCAGCAGCACGTTCCACACGAAGATCGGCATGCGGAACATGGTCATGCCGGGCGCGCGCATGCAGATGATGGTGGTGATGAAGTTGACCGCGCCGAGGATGGTGCCGAAGCCGGAGAAGGCCAGACCCATGATCCACATGTCGGCGCCGACGCCCGGGGAGCGGACCGCGTCCGACAGCGGGCTGTAGGCGAACCAGCCGAAGTCGGCCGCGCCCTGCGGGGTGAGGAAGCCGCCCACCGCGATGAGCGAGCCGAACAGGTACAGCCAGTAGGCGAACATGTTCAGCCGGGGGAAGGCCACGTCCGGGGCGCCGATCTGCAGCGGCATGATCCAGTTCGTGAAGCCGGCGAACAGCGGCGTCGCGAACATCAGCAGCATGATCGTGCCGTGCATCGTGAACGCCTGGTTGAACTGCTCGTTCGACATGATCTGCAGACCGGGCCGGGCGAGCTCGGCGCGCATCAGCAGCGCCATGACGCCGCCGATCAGGAAGAACGCGAAGGACGTGACGAGGTACAGCGTGCCGATCGTCTTGTGGTCAGTGGTCGTCAGCCACTTGATCACGACACCGCCGCGGTTCTGGCGCCGGACCGGCAGCTCGTCCGTGTAGTGGGACCCTGCTGCCGCGGCACCCTGGGGTTCGTTGAGGATGCTCACAGGTTGTTCGTCTCCCGGTTCTTCTCGTGGCTCGTCTGCGCGATGCCGGCGGGAACGTAACCGGTCTGCCCCTTCTTGGCGAGGTCCTTGAGGTGCTGCTCGTAGCGCTCCGGGGAGACGACCTTCACGTTGAACAGCATCCGGGAGTGGTCGACGCCGCACAGCTCGGCGCACTTGCCCAGGAAGGTGCCCTCCTTGTTCGGGGTCACCTCGAAGGCGTTGGTGTGGCCCGGGATGACGTCCTGCTTCATCAGGAACGGCACCACCCAGAAGGAGTGGATGACGTCACGCGAGGTGAGGACGAAGCGGACCGTCTTGCCCTTGGGCAGCCACAGGGTCGGCCCCGGGTTGCCGGTCTGCGGGTTGCGCGTGGCGGGCGTACCGGCGTCGTAGACACCGCCGGCGTTCGCCGGGAACGCGTCCTTGAACCGGTTCGGGATCGCGTCCAGGTTCTTGTCGGTCTTCGCGTCACCGGTGACACCGTCGACGGGCTCGATGTAGTTGAACGCCCAGCTCCACTGGTAGCCGACGACGTTGATGGTGACGTCGGGCTTCTTGTCGAGGCTCAGCAGCTTCGACTCGTCGCGGGCGGTGAAGTAGAACAGCACCGAGACGATGATGAGCGGGACGACCGTGTACAGCGCCTCGATCGGCATGTTGTACCGGGTCTGCGGGGGAACCTCGACCTTGGTCCGGCTGCGCCGGTGGAAGATCGCGCTCCAGATGATCAGACCCCACACCAGCACGCCGACGGCGAGCGCGGCAGCCCAGGAGCCCTGCCACAGGGAGAGGATCCGCGGAGCCTCTTCCGTGGTCGGGGTGGGCATGCCAAGGCGGGGGAAGTCCTTGTATGTGCAACCGGTGGCGGTCGCCAGGACCAGGCCCGCGGTCATTGCCTGCAGCAGCTTCCGCCGCATCGGGCGCCGCGGCGAGCGGTCGGAGCCGTTGGGACTCACGTAGCGCCTTCCCGAGAGTCTCGCCCGCGCGGATCGGCTGCGGCCTGGCCTTCTCGCTGGTCGGTCGCCGCCCTGCGTCGGGCAGGGGTTTGGATGTTTATGCGGACCAAACCCTAGCCGACGCTCTCCGAGGGTTCGCGGGGAGGGGGGCCTAGTGGGGCGGGGGTTCGCTTGTTTGGCGGCTGCGGGCCGGTTGTGGCTGGTCGCGCCGTTCCCCGCGCCCCTGGGAGTTAGCGTTGCCGTGTGCCTTACTTCGATGCCGCCTCCGGTGCTCCGCTGCATCCCGTCGCCCGTCAGGCGCTGTTGGCGTCTCTGGACGAAGGGTGGGCCGATCCCGCGCGGCTGTACAAGGAGGGCCGCAGGGCGCGGCTGCTGCTGGACGCCGCGCGGGAGGCCGCCGCCGAGGCGGTGGGGTGCCGGGCCGACGAACTGGTCTTCACCTCCTCCGGCACGGCGGCCGTACACACCGGTGTCGCGGGCGCGTTGGCCGGCCGACGGCGGGTCGGACATCACCTGATCGTGTCTGCCGTCGAACACTCCTCGGTGCTCCACGCCGCCGACGCGCACGAGGCCGGCGGCGGAAGCGTCACCCACATGGCGGTGGACCGGTCGGGCGCGGTGGATCCGGCCGCCTGGGCCGCCGCGCTGCGGCAGGACACCGCGCTGGCGTGTCTGCAGTCGGCCAACCACGAGGTGGGGACCGTCCAGCCGGTGGCGGAGGTGGCCGAGGCGTGCCGGGCGGCGGGGGTGCCGCTGCTGGTGGACGCGGCGCAGTCGCTGGGCTGGGGGCCTGTCGAGGGCGACTGGTCGCTGCTGACCGCGAGTGCCCACAAATGGGGCGGGCCGGCCGGAGTCGGGCTGCTGGCGGTCCGCAAGGGGGTGCGGTTCGCCGTCCAAGGGCCCGCCGACGAGCGGGAGTCCGGGCGGGCCGCCGGGTTCGAGAACCTTCCGGCGATCGTGGCGGCGGCCGCCTCGCTGCGGGCGGTGCGGGCCGAGGCGGCACAAGAGGCGGTACGGCTGCGGGAGCTGACGGAGCGGATCCGGGCCCGGGTGCCGCGGCTGGTGCCGGACGTGGAGGTGGTGGGGGACCCGGAGCGACGGCTGCCGGGGATCGTCACCTTCTCGTGTCTCTATGTCGACGGGGAGACACTGCTCCACGAGCTGGACCGGGCGGGTTTCTCCGTCTCCTCCGGATCGTCGTGTACGAGCAGCACGCTGACGCCGAGCCATGTGCTGAAGGCGATGGGGGTGCTGAGTGAGGGGAATGTGCGGGTTTCGCTGCCCCCGGGGACGGCGGAGGAGGAGGTGGAGCGGTTCCTGGAGGTGCTGCCGGGGGCGGTGGCGGGGGTGCGCGAGAAGCTGGGGGCGCCGGCGCCGGCCACCGTCGTGGAGCGGGACGCCCTGGTCGTCGACACCCTCGGCAAGCGCTGCCCCCTCCCCGTCATCGAACTGGCCAAGGTCATCGGCGACGTGCCGCTCGGAGGCACCGTGCGCGTCCTCGCGGACGACGAGGCCGCCCGCCTGGACATCCCGGCGTGGTGCGAGATGCGGGGGCAGGAGTACGTGGGCGAGGAGCCGGCGGACCAGGGCAGCGCCTACGTGGTCCGCCGTATCTCCTAGCCGGTCAGCCGAGGTGGACCCGGACCTCCTGGGCCGCCTCGTCGCCGTACGCCTTCGTGAACCGCTCCATGAAGTTCGCCCGCCGCAGCTGGTACTCCTGGGTGCCCACCGTCTCGATCACCAGGGTCGCCAGCATGCAGCCGACCTGGGCCGCGCGCTCCAGGGAGACCCCCCAGGCCAGGCCCGACAGGAACCCGGCGCGGAAGGCGTCGCCGACGCCCGTGGGGTCGGCCTTGCGGTCCTCGTCCGGGCAGCCGACCTCGATCGGGTCCTCGCCGGTCCGCTCGACGCGCACCCCGCGCGAGCCCAGCGTGGTGACCCGGTGGCCGACCCGGGAGAGGATCTCGGCGTCGCTCCAGCCCGTCTTGGACTCGATGAGCCCCTTCTCGTACTCGTTGGAGAAGAGGTAGGTCGCCCCGTCCAGCAGTATCCGGATCTCGTCGCCGTTCATCCGGGCGATCTGCTGGGAGAAGTCGGCGGCGAAGGGGATGGAGCGGGAGCGGCACTCCTCGGTGTGGCGGAGCATCGCCTCGGGGTCGTCGGCCCCGATCAGGACGAGGTCCAGGCCGCCGACGCGGTCCGCGACCGTCTTCAGCTCGATCTGCCGGGCCTCGCTCATCGCCCCGGTGTAGAAGGAGCCGATCTGGTTGTGGTCGGAGTCGGTCGTGCACACGAAGCGGGCGGTGTGCAGGGTCTCCGAGATGCGCACCGAGTCCGTGTCGACGCCGTGCCGCTCCAGCCAGGCGCGGTACTCGTCGAAGTCGAAGCCGGCCGCGCCGACGAGGATCGGGTTCGTGCCGAGCTGCCCCATCCCGAAGGCGATGTTCGCGCCGACGCCGCCGCGGCGGACGTCGAGGTTGTCGACCAGGAAGGAGAGCGAGACCGTGTGCAACTGGTCCGCGACGAGCTGGTCGGCGAAGCGCCCGGGGAAGGTCATGAGGTGGTCGGTGGCGATGGAGCCGGTGACTGCGATGCGCACGGCGTGGACTCTCCTGTGGGGAGAAACTGGGTTGACAGTTCACGCTACCCGGTCACGGCGAGCCTCTGAAGCCGCTAAAACTACCCGATAGTAGATCTTTCTCCGCGGGCTCCGACGTGCTTACGGTGCGAGCATGACGAACCTGAAGGTCCACGCTCCGGCCCCGGTCGACCTGGAAGGCGACCTCGCGTCGCTGCGCGGCGACTGTGCCCGGATGGCGCCTCACTGGGCCGTTCCCGACGAGCTCGCCTCCCGTCCGGTCCCGCCCTCGCTGATCCACGGGGTGACGGTGCCGTCGAGGTCCGCCCGGCTCCTGGACGCGATGTCGGACTACGGCGACTGACCGGGAGGGCCGCGCGGAGCCCGGTTCGGAGCCGGTGGCCCGCATCGGCGCGTTCCGGGGAACCGTGCGCTCCCCCGCTGCGTCCCATCGCCGTCCCCCGTGGAGGGGATGCGGGATACGACCCTCGGCCGGCCGATTTGACAGGGCCGGGTCAGGGTCACCGGGACAGTGCGGCAAAGGAGCGATGCGGTGAACACCGAGCGACCCGACCACCCCGAGCACGACGACGCCGACGGCTTCGCCGGGAAGCGGCGCGCGGGGGAGGAGCAGCGCACCGGGGCTGCGTCCGAGGGGGTCGAGGAGACCACCGTGGAGACGGAGTCGCCGGCGGACGGGCCCGCTGCCGACGCGAAGACGGAGTCGCCGGCGGAGGTCGCGACGGAGTCGCCGTCGACCGAGGGCGCGCCCACTGCGGAGGATGACGCGGGGGCACCGGCCGAGGATGGGCCCGCCGCGGAAGCGCCGGCCGGGGACGGGGCCGCCGCGGAGTCGCCGGCCGAGGGTGGGCCCGCCGCGGAGTCGCCGACCGAGAGCACGGCCGCTGCGGAAGCGCCGGCCGAGAGCGGGGCCGCTGCGGAGGCGCCGGCCGAGAGCGGGGCCGCTGCGGAGGCGCCGGACGAGGACGGGGCCGCTGCGGAGGCGTCGGGGGAGGGGGCTTTCCGGGGTGTGGGCGGGCCCGGTGCCGAGGTCACCGCCGTGGGCGAAGGCGGCGGCGAGGAGATGCCCGGTCGCTCTCGGCGACGCTCCCCCGTCGTCATCGCCTCCGTCGCCGCCGCCGTCCTGCTCCTCGGTGGGGGCGGGGCCTATCTCGCCGCCGCCTCGGGCGGGTCCGGCGGCCGTACGGGCTCCGGGGTGCCCGGCGACGACGGCACCACTCCCCCGCCGCTCGCCCTCGACGGCTACTCGGCGGGCGGCGGCACGAACGGGATCGCGCCCGGGGAACCCAATCCGTACGGCGTGACGTACCAGGTGCGCGGCAGCCTGCCGGACGGGCCGGACGCGGCGTCGGTGTACCGGGCGGCGGGCGAGGTGACCCGGGACGAGGTGGCCCGGCTGGCGAAGTCCCTCGGGCTGGACGGGACGCCGGTGGCGCGGGGGCAGTCCTGGCAGGTGGGGCCGGCGAAGGACGGTTCGGGACCGAGCCTGGTGGTGGACAAGCAGGCGCCGGGGGCGTGGACGTTCCACCGCTACGCGGCCGGGACCAACGCCTGCAAGAGCACCCTGGCCTGCACGCAGGACCCGGCGAACCCGGCCGACGACACGGTGACCGAGGCGGCCGCGAAGAAGGCGGCGGCGCCGGTGCTGAAGGCGATCGGTCAGGATGACGCGAAGCGCGACGCGAGCCAGGTGATGGGCGCCCAGCGGGTGGTGAACGCCGATCCGGTGGTCGGCGGGCTGCCCACGTACGGCTGGACGACGGGGCTGACGATCGGCGCGGGGGGCGACGTGGTCGGCGGGAGCGGCCAGTTGAAGGCGCCGGCGAAGGGGGACACGTACCCCGTGCTCGGCGCGCGCAGGACGCTGGACCTGCTGAACGCGGCGCCCACGACCGACCACCGCATGGGCATCGGCGGCTGCGCCAGCCCCGTACCGCTGAAGGACCGGCTGGAGGCGCCGTGCGGGCAGTCCTCGGCCTCCGGTTCACCGGGGGCGACCGCCACGCCGTCGAGGCAGACGGCCGCGGTCGAGAGCGCGGTGTTCGGGCTGGCCACGCACACCGTGAACGGGCGGAAGGCGCTGGTGCCGTCCTGGCTGTTCCAGGTGCGCGGCGCCGGCGCGCAGGGCGTGTTCACGGTGACGTATCCGGCCGTGGACCCCAAGTACCTGGGCTCCGCCGACACGTCCTCGCCCTCCGCCACCGCCACCTCGGCCCCCCGGGACGTGACGGTGGACCGCTACACCGCCGTCGGCACGAACCTGACCGTGAGCTTCACGGGCGGGGTGTGCGCGGACTACAAGGCGACGGCGGACGAGGGCGCCGACGAGGTGACCGTCACGGTGACCGAGACCCCGTGGCCGGACAAGGTCTGCATCATGATCGCCAAGGAGTACACGAAGGTGCTGCCGCTGAAGAAGCCGCTCGGCGACCGCACGGTGGTCGGCTCGGACGGCAAGGAGATCCCGCGGGGCAAGCCGGGGGCGCGGCTGCCCGGCCCGTACGCCGCACAGTGACCGCGGCCGTACGAGAGCGCGAAGGCGGCGGCCCTGTCGGAGGGGGCCGCCGCCTTCGGTCTGTTCCGCTGCCGGGTGACTCGGCTCAGCTGAAGGAGTCGCCGCAGGCGCAGGAGCCCGTCGCGTTCGGGTTGTCGATCGTGAAGCCCTGCTTCTCGATCGTGTCCACGAAGTCGATGGTGGCGCCGCCCAGGTACGGGGCGCTCATGCGGTCGGTGACGACCTTGACCCCGCCGAAGTCCTTCTCCACGTCGCCGTCGAGGGAGCGCTCGTCGAAGAAGAGCTGGTAGCGCAGGCCGGAGCAGCCGCCGGGCTGGACGGCGACGCGCAGGGCGAGGTCGTCACGGCCTTCCTGGTCGAGCAGGGCCTTGACCTTGGACGCGGCGGCGTCGGTCAGGACGATGCCGTCGGTGACGGTGGTGGTCTCGTCCGATACGGACATCTACATCTCTCCCGGGTTGTACGGAGACTGCTTGCCGACGGTTGCAACCGGCGGGGCCGCGGATTCATTCCGGGCCGGGCACTTGTCTTTCGCCTGTCCTTTCATGCTCGCACACCCGCGACGAAGCGGACAGCGCCCCAAAGGCCCTTCCGGCCGGTCCGGCGCCGGGATTCATGTCACATCGACGCTATGACCATCGTCAAAGTGACGTGAACCGGGTTATGATAGATAACGTCAGATCGACGAAAAGTAGAAAGGGTGCGTGTCGTGACCACCGCCCAGACCACGGAGCTCGACGTGCAGCCGACTCCGCTCGCCCTGTTGCTGCTCGGCCGCGAGGCCGACCCGAAGAGCGAGCGGGGCGTCGAGTGCCCCGGCGACCTGCCCTCGCCCTCCGACCCGGACCTGGTCGAGCGCGCCCGCGCGGCCAAGGCCAAGCTCGGCGACAAGGTGTTCGTGCTCGGCCACCACTACCAGCGTGACGAGGTCATCCAGTTCGCCGACGTCACGGGCGACTCCTTCAAGCTGGCCCGGGACGCAGCCGCCCGCCCCCAGGCCGAGTACATCGTGTTCTGCGGTGTGCACTTCATGGCCGAGTCGGCGGACATCCTGACCTCCGACGACCAGAAGGTGGTCCTGCCCGACCTCGCCGCCGGCTGCTCCATGGCCGACATGGCGACGGCCGAGCAGGTCGCCGAGTGCTGGGACGTGCTGACCGAGGCCGGCATAGCCGAGCAGGTCGTGCCGATGTCGTACATGAACTCCTCCGCCGACATCAAGGCGTTCACGGGCAAGCACGGCGGCACGATCTGCACCTCGTCCAACGCCCGGCGGGCCCTGGACTGGGCCTTCGAGCAGGGCGAGAAGGTCCTGTTCCTGCCCGACCAGCACCTGGGCCGCAACACCGCCGTCCGCGACATGGGCATGTCCCTCGACGACTGCGTGGTCTACAACCCGCACAAGCCCAACGGCGGTCTGACGGCGGACGAGCTGCGCGCCGCGAAGATGATCCTGTGGCGGGGCCACTGCTCGGTGCACGGCCGGTTCTCGCTGGACTCGGTCAACGACGTGCGCGCGCGCATCCCGGGCGTCAACGTCCTCGTGCACCCCGAGTGCCGGCACGAGGTCGTGGCCGCGGCGGACCACGTCGGCTCGACGGAGTACATCATCAAGGCCCTGGAGGCGGCCCCGGCCGGCTCCAAGTGGGCCATCGGCACGGAGCTCAACCTGGTCCGCCGGCTCGCGAACCGTTTCGCCCCGGAGGGCAAGGAGATCGTCTTCCTCGACAGGACGGTCTGCTTCTGCTCGACCATGAACCGCATCGACCTGCCCCACCTGGTCTGGGCCCTGGAGTCCCTGGCCGAGGGCAAGCTGGTCAACCGCATCACGGTCGACAAGGAGACGGAGGCGTTCGCCAAGCTGGCGCTGGAGCGGATGCTGGCGCTGCCGTAGGCCACCGACCCCGCCGTCACTCCACCCGCGGCCGTACCAGTCCCGACTCGTAGGCGATGACCACCAGTTGGGCCCGGTCGCGGGCGCCGAGTTTGGCCATGGCGCGGTTGACGTGGGTCTTCACGGTCAGCGGGCTGACCTCCAGGCGTTCGGCGATCTCGTCGTTGGAGTGGCCGCCGGCGACCTGGACCAGCACCTCCCTCTCGCGGACGGTGAGGGCGGCCAGCCGCTCCGAGCGGGCGGGGTCGTGGTCGCCGTCCGCGCCGTCGCCCTGGGCGAGGAAGCGGGCGATCAGGCCCTTGGTGGCGGTCGGCGAGAGCAGCGCCTCGCCGCCGGCCGCGACGCGGATGGCGTTCAGCAGCTCGTCCGGTTCGCTGCCCTTGCCGAGGAAGCCGGAGGCGCCGGCGCGCAGGGACTGCACCACGTAGTCGTCGACCTCGAAGGTGGTGAGGATGACGATGCGCACGTGGGCGAGGGTGGGGTCGGTGCTGATCATGCGGGTGGCGGCGAGGCCGTCGGTGCCGGGCATCCGGATGTCCATCAGCACGACGTCGGCCCGCTCCTCCTTCGCCAGCCGCACCGCCTCCGCGCCGTCGGACGCCTCGCCCACCACCTCCATGTCGGGCTCGGAGTCGACGAGCACGCGGAAGGCGCTGCGCAGCAGGGCCTGGTCGTCGGCGAGCAGGACGCGGATGGTCATGCGCTTCCCCCGGTGGTGGCCGTACGGGTCTTGACCGGCAGGATCGCATGGACGCGGAAACCGCCGCCGTAGCGGGGACCGGTGGTGAGGGTGCCGCGCAGGGCGGTGACGCGCTCGCGCATGCCGAGCAGCCCGTGGCCGCCGCCGCTGCCGGGGTCGTCGTCCTCGCCGGCACCGTCGTCCAGGACGGTGATCTCGATGTTCGGCCCCACCCGGACGACGCTGACCTCGGCCTTCGCCTCACCCCCGGCGTGCTTCTGCACGTTGGTGAGGGCTTCCTGGATCACGCGGTAGGCGGCGAGGTCGACGGCGGCGGGGAGGGCGGTGCCGTGGTCGGCGCGGGCGACCTCGACGTGCAGGCCGGCGCTGCGGAAGGTGCCGACGAGTTCGTCGAGGCGGTCGAGACCGGGGGCGGGTTCGGTGGGGGCCTCGGGGTCGCCGGACTGCCTCAGCAGGCCGACGGTGGCGCGCAGTTCGTTGAGCGCGGAGCGGCTGGCCTCGCGGACGTGGGCGAGGGCTTCCTTGGCCTGGTCGGGCCGCTTGTCCATGACGTGGGCGGCGACACCGGCCTGCACGTTGACGAGCGCGATGTGGTGGGCGACGACGTCGTGCAGGTCCCGGGCGATCCGCAGGCGTTCCTCCGCGACCCGCCGGCGGGCCTCCTCCTCCCTGGTCCGCTCGGCCCGTTCGGCGCGTTCGCGGATGGCCTGGACGACGGCTCTGCGGCTGCGCACGGCGTCGCCGGCGGTGGCGCCGATGCCGGTCCAGGCGAAGATGGCGAGGTTCTCCTGCGCGTACCAGGGCAGCGGGCCGGCGAGCATGGCGGCGCCGGTGAGGACGGTCATGGTCAGCAGGCCGAGGCGCCAGGTGGTGGAGCGGTCCGTGGTGGCGGCGACGGTGTAGAGGGCGACGACGGCGGACATGGCGACGGGAGCGCGGGGTTCGCCGGTGACGCACTCGACGACCGAGACGGTGCCGGTGAGGGCGAGGACCGTTCTCGGGGCGCGGCGGCGGAGGACCAGGGCGAGGGCGCCGAGGACCATGAGGACGAGGCTGAGGGGGTCGGGGGTGCGGACGCCCCAGGTGACACCGTCCCCGCCCCGGTCCCCGTGCGGGTCCACGAACGAGCCGGCCACCATGCAGGCGAGAACGCCGGCCGCCAGGGCCGCGTCCAGCGCGAGGGGGTGCGCGGTGAGGCGGCATCGGGCGCGTTCGAGTGTGGTGCTCACGGTGGGAAATCTACGGGTGTCCCGCGCGCGCCGGAATCGAAGGTGGCCGTACCTTTGCCGCCGGCCCCCCGCGTCGGCCCCGAACGGGCCTCGTCCCGGGGCGGCCGGTCAGCCGGGGATCAGGCCGTCGTCGCTCAGGAGGTCCCGGACCTCCTCCAGGGTGGCGTCCGGGGAGGGGAGGATCAGTTCCGAGGGTTCCAGGGAGTCGTCGGGGAGGGGTTCGCCCAGGTCGCGGACCTTGGCGAGGAGGGCGTGGAGGGTGTGGCGGAAGCCGGGGCCGTCGCCGTTCTCCATCTCCCTCAGCAGGTCGTCGTCGAGCTTGTCGAGTTCGGCGAGGTGGCTGTCGGCCAGCCTCACCTGGCCCTCCCCCATGATCCTGACGATCATGTCGCCCATCTAGGCCTCCTAGGCGTGGCCCCTACTGCTTGTCGAAGCGCGGGGTGTCCTGCGGCTGCTGCTGGGACTGCGACTGGCCCGTGCCGCCCTCGATCGCCTGCTGGGGCGTGCCACCGGCCAGCTCCGCCTTCATGCGCTGCAGTTCCAGCTCTACATCCGTACCACCGGAGATCCGGTCCAGCTCGGCGGCGATGTCGTCCTTGTGCATGCCGGTCGGGTCGTCCAGCGCCCCGGAGGCGAGCAGTTCGTCGATCGCGCCGGCGCGGGCCTGCAACTGCGCCGTCTTGTCCTCCGCGCGCTGGATCGCCAGCCCGACGTCGCCCATCTCCTCGGAGATGCCGGAGAACGCCTCGCCGATCCGGGTCTGGGCCTGCGCGGCGGTGTACGTGGCCTTGATGGTCTCCTTCTTCGTACGGAAGGCGTCCACCTTGGCCTGCAGCCGCTGGGCCGCGAGGGTGAGCTTCTCCTCCTCGCCCTGCAGCGTCGCGTGCTGCGTCTCCAGGTCCGTCACCTGCTGCTGGAGCGCGGCCTTGCGCGAGAGCGCCTCGCGGGCGAGGTCCTCCCGGCCCAGCGCGAGCGCCTTGCGGCCCTGGTCCTCCAGCTTCGAGGACTGCTGCTGGAGCTGGTTGAGCTGGAGCTCCAGTCGCTTGCGCGAGGTGGCCACGTCGGCGACACCCCGGCGGACCTTCTGGAGCAGTTCCAGCTGCTTCTGGTACGAGTAATCGAGGGTCTCGCGCGGGTCCTCGGCCCGGTCAAGGGCCTTGTTCGCCTTCGCGCGGAAGATCATCCCCATACGCTTCATGACACCGCTCATGGGCTTCGCGCGCCCCCTTCTGACGGACTTCCAGCTCCAGCTCTGCGACAGAACCCACAGTACGGGCCCTGCATCCATTGACGCACTGTTCGGGGACGGATGCGCTCATCCCCAAGGACGACTGCGCTCGCTCCCGCTCCGGCGTGAGGAGTAGGTGTCCCCCCAGGGAACCCACAGGGACCCCACCGGCGCCGGAAGCACGCGCATCGTCCCCTCTGTCCCTTACATGACGACTGGTGTTGCCGGATCGTTCCCCGCCGGGCTGGGGTCCAACCCCGGGCACCCCGTACCCTTGGCTTTTGTGTTCCGTAGCCGTGCCAAGGATGAGAAGGCCGCCGTCGTCGACAAGGCGCCGGTGACCGACTCCAAGCAGCCCCGCGACCCGCAGGCCCCCAAGGGTCGCCCCACGCCCAAGCGCAGTGAGGCCCAGTCCCAGCGCCGCAGCGTCGCCACCACGTCGATGACGCGCAAGGACGCCGCCAAGCGGCAGCGCGAGGAGCGCCGCGCGCAGCTCGAACGGCAGCGCCAGGCGCTGGCGGGCGGCGACGAGCGGTATCTGCCCGCCCGGGACAAGGGCCCGGTGCGCAAGTTCGCGCGCGACTGGGTCGACTCGCGGTTCAACGTGGCCGAGTTCTTCCTGCCGATGGCGGTCGTCATCCTGGTGCTGAGCATGGTGCGGGTGGGCGCGCTGCAGAGCATCGCGCTGCTGCTGTGGCTGGTGGTGATCGTGCTGATCGTGCTGGACGCGATCGTGTCCGGTTTCCGGCTGCGCAAGCGGCTCGCCGAGCGCTTCCCCGACCACAACCGCAAGGGCGCCGTCGCGTACGCGCTGATGCGCTCCCTGCAGATGCGCCGGCTCCGGCTGCCGAAGCCGCAGGTCAAGCGCGGAGAGCGGCCCTGAGCACGACGTCGTTCTCCGGGGGCGCGGCGGACGCCTGGCTGGACGGGCTGGGCGGTCTGCGCAATGTCGTACGGCAGGAACTGGTCGCCCGGCAGCTCGACGAGCAGATAGCCGGGCGGTTCCCGGTCGGACAGCGGCTGCGGGTGCTCGACGTGGGGATGGGCCAGGGCACGCAGGCGCTGCGGCTGGCCCGGGCCGGACACCAGGTGACCGGGATCGAGCGGGACCCGAGGATGATCGCCGCGGCGCGCGAGACGCTGGCCGCCGAGCCGGAGGGCATCCGGGAGCGGGTCCGGCTCGTCCAGGGCGACGGGCGGGACACCGGCGTGCACTTCCTGCCGGGCAGTTTCGACGTGGTGCTGTGCCACGGGGTGCTCATGTACGTCGAGGAGCCCGACCCGCTGCTCGCCGGGCTGGCGCGGATGCTGGCCCACGGCGGGCTGCTCTCCCTGCTCGTCCGCAACGGCGACGCGCTGGCCATGCGGCCGGGCCTGGCCGGCGACTGGGCGGGCGCGCTCGGCGCCTTCGACACCGTGGCGTACACCAACCGCCTCGGGCTGGACGTCCGCGCCGACCGCCTCCAGACCCTGACGGACACGCTCGCCGGGATCGGCGCACCGCTGCATGCCTGGTACGGCGTACGGGTCTTCACGGACACGGCGGCCGACGACGCCCCGGCCCCGGCCGGCCTGGAGACCCTGCTGGCGGTGGAGGAGCGGGCCGGGCGGACGGATCCGTACCGGTCGGTGGCGGCGCTGCTGCACCTGTGCGGGGTGCGCGGCTAGGTCGCCCCCCGAAGCCGGCTCCTGGAGGCTCGCTCGTGCCGGAGGCCGGCCGCCGGGCTGGGCGTGTTCGTCCGCGCGTGGCCGATGGCCGGCGGGTGGCCGCGGGCACGGGTTCGGGCTTGGGGACACGGCGCACGATCGCCCGGCCGGTCCCGTTCGGGCGAACACCGCACGACCGGCGTGCACTCCGACGCGAGACTCGGTGCATGGACGTCACCCGTATCCGTGCCCTTCGTCTGCTCGTCCCGCTCGCCGCGTTCGCGCTCGTGTCCGGCTGCTCCGGCTCCGGTTCCTCCGGGGAGAGGGAGGAGTCCGCCACGCAGGCCGCGCAGGTCGCCGCCGTGCGGCGGGACGGCGGGGATCTGCAGAGCGACTACCAGAAGGTCATCAAGTCCGTTCTGCCGTCGGTCGTGCAGATCCAGGCGCGCAACGACCTGGGCTCGGGCGTGGTGTACGACGACCAGGGGCACATCGTCACCAACGCGCACGTCGTCGGCGACGAGAAGTCCTTCAAGGTGACCATCGCCAACAGCGAGGACACCCTCACCGCGCGGCTCGTCTACTCGTACCCGCAGCAGGACCTCGCCGTCATCAAGCTGGACAAGGTGCCGGACGGCCTGAAGGCGGCGGTCTTCGGGGCCTCCGCGAAGGTGGACGTCGGCCAGATCGTGCTGGCGATGGGCTCGCCGCTCGGGCTGTCGTCCAGCGTGACGCAGGGGATCGTCTCCGCGGTCGGCCGGACGGTGAGCGAGGGCAGTACGGACGGCGGCACCGGCGCGACGATCGCCAACATGGTGCAGACCTCGGCGGCCATCAACCCCGGCAACAGCGGCGGCGCCCTGGTGAACCTCGACGGACGGGTCGTCGGCATCCCGACCCTCGCCGCGGCCGACCCGAACCTCGGCAACAGCGCGGCGCCCGGCATCGGGTTCGCGATCCCGGCGTCGATGGTGAAGACGGTCGCCGACCAGATCGTGAAAAGCGGCAAGGTCACCGACTCCGGCCGCGCCGCGCTCGGCATCACGGGCCGCACGGTCGTGGACGACACCTACCGGGCGGCGGGCGTCGCCGTCGTCCAGGTGAGGAACGGCGGAGCCGCCGACCAGGCGGGCATCGAGGCGGGGGACGTCATCACCCGGCTCGGTGACACCGACATCACCACCATCACGTCACTCTCCGAGGCACTGGCCGAGGACCGGCCCGGCCAGAAGACGACGGTCACCTTCACCCGCAACGGCAGCGAGAAGACGGTGGACGTGACGCTGGGCGAGCAGTGAGGGGCCGGCCCCTCACCGCCCGTGGCTCCTACGACTCCTGCGACTGCTGCGACTCCTCGGCGTGCAGGCTCATCGGCCCGTAGATCTCCGTACTGTCCTCGAACAGCCGCACCTGGTCCGCGCCCCCGTCCAGCAGGGCCTTCCAGTACTCGCCGATCCAGGACTCGGCGTCGCCCTGCGTGGTGAACTCCTCGGGCTGCACCGCGGGCTGGACCTCCGCCCCGTCGGCCTTCTCGAACCGCCACGTCCATGCCGCCATGTACGCCTCCCGTCTCCGACACCTGCGCAACAGCAGCCGGATCTTGGTCCGGCTCCTGCCTGAAGCCTAGTCGGACGGGCAACACCTGCGCAGACAGGCGAAAATCACACCGTGGACGTGACTCTGCTCGGCACCGGTGCCCCCGCGGGCCTGCCCCGCCCCGACTGTCCCTGTGCCGCCTGCGCGGCCGCGCTCGGCGCCGACGCGCGCGCGGCGACCGCGTTGCTCGTGGACGGAACGCTGCTGCTGGACCTCACGCCGGGCGCGGTGTTCGCGGCGGCGCGGGCCGGGCATTCGCTGGGCGGGGTACGGCAGGTGCTGCTGTCCCATCCGCACGACGGGCCCGCCGTCGAGGTGCCGGCGGGGCTGCCGCAGCCCGGACGGGTGCCGGACGGGCGGGAGTTGGCGCTGCTGACGGGGCACCGGGTGCGGGCGGTGGCGATGGACGCGCCGGGCACCGGGTACGCGGTGACCGGCCCGGACGGCAAGCGGCTGCTGTACCTGCCGCCCGGGGGCGCGCCGGCCGGTCTGGAGAACGGCACGGCGGAGTCGTACGACATGGTGCTCGCCGATGTGGTGGGGCGGCCGGACGCGCTGGCGAAGCTGCGGGCGGTGGGGGCGCTGGGGCCGACCACCGATGTCGTCGCCGTCCATCTCGACCACGACGTGCCGCCGGGCGCCGAGTCGCGGCGGCGGCTGGCCGCGGCCGGCGCGCGGGCCGTGCCGGACGGCACGACGCTGGCCGTGGGCGCCTACGAGGACGTGCCCGACGTGCCGCGGCGGACGCTGGTGCTGGGCGGCGCCCGGTCCGGGAAGTCGGTGGAGGCGGAGCGGCGGCTGGAGGCGTTTCCGGACGTCCTGTACGTGGCGACCGGCGGCTCGCGCGGGGGCGACACCGAGTGGGCCGCCCGGGTCGCCGCGCACCGGGAGCGGCGGCCGGGGTCGTGGCGTACGGCCGAGACGTGTGACCTGGTGCCGCTGCTGGCCGAGGACGGGGCGCCGCTGCTGGTGGACTGTCTGTCCCTGTGGCTGACGGACGCGATGGACTCCGTGGGGGCGTGGGACGACGCGGTGTGGGCGGAGGGCGGGGAGCGGGCGCTGCGCGAGCGGGTGCGGGAGCTGACGGACGCGGTGCGGGCGAGCCGGCGTACCGTCGTCGCCGTCTCGAACGAGGTCGGCTCGGGCATCGTGCCGGCCACCGCGTCCGGCCGGCGCTACCGCGACGAACTCGGGCGGCTGAACGCCGCGTTCGCCGCCGAGTGCGAGCAGGTGCTGCTCGTGGTGGCGGGGCAGGCGCTGGTGCTACGCGGGTGAGGGCGCCCGGCGCGCGACGATCCGGCGTGTCCTGGAGGGCAGCCGGCCGAGGTCGAGGGGACGGCGGGGCGGGGTGAGGAGGGTGCAGGGCTGGTCGTCGAGTCCGGCGCGGATCTCGTCCGGGGCGGGGGTCTCGACCAGGAGGAGGCCGCCGGGGCGGACGAGGGCGAGCGCCGCGCGGAGTTCGCCGGTGCCGGACGGGGCGCGCAGGACGGTGACGACGTCGTAGCGGGCGCGCAGGGCCTCGGCGATGTGCGGATCGGTGACCTGGCCTGCGTACGCCTCCTCGATCCGTTCGGCCTCGGCGGCGTGCAGCACGCGGACGGTGGTGTCGATGCCGTCGAAGGAGGTGTACGGGAAGAACCGCCTGGCGGCCTGGGGGAAGTCCGCGTCGCCCGTGCCGACGTCCAGCCAGCTCTCCGGTTCGGGCAGGAGCCCGAAGACCGCGCGGGCCGTGGCGTGGTGGCGGCGGCGCCGTTCGAGGTCGCTGACGCGGGTGCGCAGGCGGTTCATGGGCGGCTCCCGGAGACGTGGAACAAACCTCGACAAAAGGGAAAGTATGGGATCCCGATCTTGAGGGCAACGACGTCCGGTGCGCGTGGTGGCCATGTGGCGCCGTGCCGTTCGGCCGGTGCCGGTACTGTTCGGCGAATGAGCTCGCTTAATCTCGACGACTTCACCGATCTGATCGAGCGCCCCGACGGCGGGGTGCGCCGGGACGCCGAGGCGCGCCGGGAGCGTCAGATCGTGCCGCCCGGGTCGCTGGGCCGCCTCGACGACCTGGGTGAGTGGCTGTCCGCGGCGCAGTCCGCGGTGCCGGTGCGGCCGATCGAACGGCCGCGGGTGGTCCTCTTCGCCGGTGACCACGGGATCGCCGAACTGGGCGTCTCCGCACGGCCCGCGGGCAGTGCGGCCCGGCTGGTGCGGGACGTGCTGGAGGGCGGCCGTCCGGTGTCGGTGCTGGCGCGGCGGCTCGGGGTGCCGGTGCGGGTCGTGGACCTGGCCCTGGACTGCGACCCCGAGACGCTGCCGGACGAGGTCGTACGGCACCGGGTGCGGCGCGGCAGCGGGCGGATCGACATCGAGGACGCGCTGACGCCGGAGGAGGCCGAGGCGGCCTTCCGGGCCGGGATGGCGGTGGCCGACGAGGAGGCCGACTCCGGTACGGATCTGGTGGTGCTCGGCGATGTGAGCGTGGGCGGGACGACGCCGGCGGGGGTGCTGATCGCGGCGCTGTGCGGGACCGACGCGTCCGTCGTGACCGGGCGGGGCGGGCTGGCGATCGACGACCTCGCGTGGATGCGGAAGTGCGCGGCGATCCGGGACGCGTTGCGGCGGGCCCGGCCCGTGCTCGGGGACCAGTTGCAGTTGCTGGCGGCGGTGGGCGGGGCGGACCTGACCGCGATGACCGGGTTCCTGCTGCAGTGCGCGGTGCGCAAGACGCCGGTGATCCTGGACGGGGTCGTGGCGGCGGCGTGCGCGCTGGTGGCGCAGCGGATCGCGTTCCGGGCGCCGGACTGGTGGCTGGCGGCGCACGACAGCGGGGAGCCGGGGCAGGCGAAGGCGCTGGACCGGATGGCCCTGGAGCCGCTGCTGTCGCACGGCGTGACGGTGGGCGAGGGCGCGGGCGCGCTGCTCGCCCTGCCGCTGGTGCAGGCCGCGGCGGCGCTGGCAGCGGAACTCCCGGAGAACCCGGAGGAGCCGGAGGAGCCGGAGGCCGTGGAGGAGCCGGAAAAGGAGGTCGAGGCGTAGGAGGGCTGGGCCGGCCCCGGCACCGCCGGACAGCACCGTCGTGGCTGAGCACCGCCGCGGCGGAAAGAGCCGACCGGCGCAAGAAGGTGACCGGCGCGAGGGCGTGACCGGCAGGAACGCGTGACCGGGAAATGGGTGCGACCGGCGTGAACACGCGACCAGCTGCGGCATCGTCGGCGTGAATGCGTGGCCTGCGGGAGGGCGTGGGCGGCGGGAATGCATGGCCTGCCGGAGGGCATGGGCGGCGTGAATGCATGGCCTGCCGGAGGGCATCGTCGGCGTGAATGCGTGGCCTGCGGGAGGGCATGGGCGGCGTGAATGCGTGGCCTACGGGAGGGCGTGGGCGGCGTGAATGCGTGGCCTACGGGAGCGCATGGGCGGCGGGAATGCGTGGCCTGCGGGAGGGCGTGGGCGGCGTGAATGCGTGGCCTGCGGGCGGGCATCGTCGGCGGGAATGCGTGGCCTGCGGGCGGGCGTGGGCGGCGGGAATGCGTGGCCTGCGGGAGGGCGTGGGCGGCGGGAATGCGTGGCCTGCGGGCGGGCATCGTCGGCGGGAATGCGTGGCCTGCGGGCGGGCATCGTCGGCGGGAATGCGTGGCCTGCGGGAGGGCGTGGGCGGCGGGAATGCGTGGCCTGCGGGGCGGCGTGGTCAGGCGGAGGGGTCTTTGGGGGGCGGCGGACGTGCCCGCATTGCAGTCGGAAGAATGAGCCGGTTCTCCGGGTGTCGCCCATATGATCCTTCCCTATGGGAGATGCCCGAATTGCCCCAAGGCGGGCCGCCGCGTTCGCCGTCTGGTACCTGCGGATCGTCGCGTTCGTCAACTTCCTGAGCGCCCTGTGGGTCTCCCTGGGCCAGGACGTACGGCGGCACAACCAGGAGAACTTCTTCACGCCGTACCTGCTGACCGCCGGCTTCGCCTCCGGCGTGTTCACCGCGTTCCTGGCGATCACCATGCGCCGCCGCAAGCGGGCCGCCTGGATCCTGAACCTCGCCCTGGCCGGCCCGTTCCTCGCGCTGTTCGCCCTCGCGATGGGGTTCCCGGAGATCCGGGCGTACGCGCAGAACTGGGTCTCCCTGGCCCTGACCGCCGCCTTCGTCGCCGCCCTGCTCGTCGGCCGGCGGGAGTTCTACGCCAAGGGCGACCGGTCGAACCCCAGGCTCGCCGCCGGCGTCGCCGTCGGCGGCACGCTGGCCGCGTCGCTGCTGGCCGCCCTGCTGGTGACCGTCACCAACCGGGCGCACGGCGCCTCCACCTTCCCCGAGCGCTGGCGCTACGGCACCCTGCGGCTGATCTCCGTCGCCGTGGACGAGTCCCGCTTCCCCGGCATCGACGCCCCGAACTGGGTCAACGTCGCCGTCAACGTCCTCAGCACCGCCCTCGTCCTCGCCGTGCTCTACGCCGCCTTCCGCTCCCGCCGCGCCGTCGACCCGCTGACCGAGGACGACGAGAAGCGGCTGCGGGAGCTGCTGGAGCGGCACGGCGAGCGGGACTCGCTGGGCTACTTCGCGCTGCGCCGGGAGAAGAGCGTCGTATGGTCGCCGACCGGCAAGGCGGCGGTGGCGTACCGGGTGGTGGGAGGCGTGTCGCTGGCCTCGGGGGACCCGGTCGGCGACCCGGAGGCGTGGCCGGGGGCGATCGAGCCGTGGCTCGCGCAGGCGCGGGCGCACGGGTGGATCCCGGCGGTGATGGGGGCGGGCGAGGAGGCCGGGACGGTGTACGCGCGGCACGGGCTGGACGCGCTGGAGCTCGGTGACGAGGCCGTCGTGGAGGTCGCCGACTTCACGCTGGAAGGGCGGGCGATGCGGACCGTGCGGCAGGCCTACAACCGGGTCCGGCGGGCCGGGTACACGGTGCGCGTGCGGCGGCACGAGGAGATCCCGGCGGACGAGATGGCGTATCTGCTGCGGCGCGCCGACGACTGGCGGGACGGGGCCACCGAGCGCGGTTTCAGCATGGCGCTGGGGCGGCTCGGCGATCCGGCGGACGGGCGGTGCGTGATGGTCGAATGCACGGACGCCGAGGGGGAGTTGAGGGCGCTGCTGTCCTTCGTGCCGTGGGGGCCGAAGGGGCTCTCCCTCGATCTGATGCGGCGCGACCGGGACTGCGACAACGGGCTGATGGAGTTCATGGTGATCGATCTGCTGCGCCGCGCCCAGGAGATCCGGATCACGCAGGTCTCGCTCAACTTCGCCATGTTCCGCTCGGTCTTCGAACGTGGGGCGCGGCTCGGCGCGGGACCGGTGCTGCGGCTGTGGAGGTCACTGCTCGGTTTCTTCTCGCGGTGGTGGCAGATCGAGTCGCTGTACCGGGCCAACGCCAAGTACCGGCCCATCTGGGAGCCCCGCTTCCTGCTGTTCGAGAAGAGCGCGGACCTGCCCCGCATCGCCGTCGCGTCGGCGCGGGCGGAGGGGTTCCTGGAAGCGCCGGGGCTGCCGAAGTGGATGCATCGACGGCACCTGGAGAGCCACAGATGACGAGCCTCGCCCGCTGGGCCCGCGCCGAATGGGGACTGCTGTACGTCACCGTGCGCGAGCCGCTGCTGAAGCGGCCCTGGCGGGCGGTGCCGATGACGGCCGGGGCGGTGCTGGTGACGGCGGTCGTGCAGATCGTGCAGAACCGGTCGTGGGGGTACCAGCCGGTGCAGGACCTCGGGGCCGTGCGGGCGCAGGACCCGCTCTGGCTGGCGCTGCTGCGCACTCCCCTGTCGCTGTTCGTGCCCGCGCCGGACCTGCCGGTGTGGGGGGCGCTGGCGCAGATCCTGCTGGTGTTCGGGATCGCGGAGATCTGCCTGGGCTGGTGGCGCACGCTCGGCATCGCGTACGCCGCCACCCTCGCCGGCACGCTGTACGCGCGCATGGGCATCGCGCTCGGCCCCGGCGACCCGCTGGGCCTGCCCCGTGCGGAGGCCGGCGTGGTGGACACCGGCCCGTCGGCGGCCGTGGTGGGCCTCGCCGTCTTCCTGGGCTGGCGGTACGGGGCGTACGTCACCGCCGGCGCGGTGGCGCTGGCGATGGTGGTGGAGGTCGTCCTGAAGGAGAACCTGGCCGGCCGCGAGCACCTCGCGGCGATCGGGGCGGTGGTGGTGCTGTGCGGGGCGTCGGCGCTCGGCCGCCGTCAGCGGGGTCCCAGGGCGCGGTCCGGCGCGGCGTCGGGCCGGCCGCCGATCCAGTCCTGGACAGTGCGGCGCGGACCGGCCCAGCGGCGGTCGTGCCGGTAGGCGCGCAGGGTGGCCCTGGCGCGGGCGCGCGGCCGGCGGCGGTAGAAGCGGCGGGCCCAGGGCGAGGCGGGGCGGGCCAGCCGGACGGTGCCGATCAGGCCCAGCAGCGGGACGATCACGCTGAAGACCGCCATCCGGGGCTTGCCCTTGCTCAGCACGGCCAGCGAGAAGAGGAAGTTGACCACCACGGTGGTGATCACGCCCCCGCGGTCGTGCAGTTCCTGCTGACTCACGTCGTTGACGCCGAACGGCGCGAACCCCGACAGCACCAGCCCGACCAGGGCCGCCGTCACCACCACGACCTCGACGCTCTTGCGGCCCTCCTCCGTCCAGTAGACGTCGTCGAGGTGCAGGATCAGCGCGAACTCGTCCAGCACCAGGCCCGCGCCGGTGCCGAACAGCACCGCGCACACCGCGGCGCCGAAGCCGTGCCGCCCGCTGGCGACCGCGCCGAACCCGCCGACGACGCTGAGCACGACGCCGGGCACGATGTGGTGGATGTGCAGCCCGCCCGCCTTGACGTTGCCGAAGGGGCCCTTGCCCGCCCGGATGAGCCGGGTGATCACCCGGGTGACCAGGAACGTCAGCACGAACGCGGTGAGCGCGAGCAGCAGCGGCAGCTTGCCCGGCTCGACGATGTTCCGCTGTAGCCAATGTCCCATATGGGCACCTTATCCACGGGCGCCGCGGGACTCCCGGCGATCGCCGGGTAACCTGCGCCGGTGCCCGAACCCACCAAGACCCCCTGGCCGGACGGCCTCCGCTTCGCCTTCGGCACCCTGACCGTCTTCCCGGTCCGGGTGACCCGCTGGGACCGGGCGGCGGCGCGCGGCGGCATGCTGTGCGCCCCGCTGGCCGGACTGGCCGTGGGCGCGGGCGCGGCGGCGCTGGGCGTGCTGCTGCTGTGGCTGGGCGCGGGCGCGCTGCTCGCCGCCGTGGCCTCCGCCGCCGTACCCGCCGTCCTCACTCGCGGCCTGCACCTGGACGGCCTGGCGGACACCGCCGACGGGCTGGGCAGCGGCAAGCCCGCCGAGGACGCGCTGCGCGTCATGAAGCAGTCGGACATCGGCCCGTTCGGCGTGCTCACCCTCGTCTTCGTGCTGCTGGCCCAGGTGGCCGCGCTGGCCCAGGCCTACGGCGGCTCGTGGGCCCGGGGCGCGCTCGCGGCCGTCGTCTCGGCGACCGCGGCCCGGCTGGCGCTCACCCTGGCGGCCCGGTCGGGCGTACCGGCGGCACGGCCCGAGGGGCTGGGGGCCGCGGTGGCGGGGGTGGTCCCGGTCCGCGGGGCGCTGCTCGCGGCGGCCGCCGTGACCGCCGCGGCCGGGGCCGGGGGCGCGTGCCTGGGGGCGTACGACGCCGTCCGCACGGCGCTGGCGGTCCTGCTGTCCGCCGGGGCCGCCGAACTCCTGCTGCGCCACTGCACGCGCCGCTTCGGCGGGGTCACCGGCGACGTGTTCGGCGGGCTGGCGGAGACGGCGGCGACGGTCTGTCTGCTGGTGTTGTCCCTGGGCCGCTGACAGGGGCACTAAAGTCTCCCGGCGTACATGGACACAGTGATCGTGATCGGGGGAGTCTGTGCCCAAGTCCCGTCGTGCCCTTGCCTGGTTCGTCGACTTCGCGCTGGTGCTGGCGCTGGCGTCGGCGCTCGCCGTGCTGACCTTCCACCGGGTATCCGCGCTCGTCACCGACGTGCCCGAACTCGCCACCCGTGGCGGCCTGGACCTGCTCACCTCGCGCGGTGACGTCGTCGGCACCTCGGAGCACCTCGGGCTGTCGCTGTGGGACAAGGTGGTGCTGGACGTGGAGGAGGCCTTCGGCCTGCTGATCGTCGCCACCTTCCTCTACCAGTGGGGCTGCCTGGCGCTCGTCGGGCGCACCCTCGGCAAGGGGCTGCTCGGTCTGAAGGTCACCCCGAGCAGGCCCCGCCGTGCCGCGCTGCGCGCCGCCGTCACCACCACCGCCGACATCGCCGTCTACGCCGTCGCCTGCGTGCTGCTGGTCGAGGGCCACTTCCTGCTGTCGGTGCTGGTGTGGGCGGTCGCGGTCGCCGTCTTCTTCCTCAACGCCCTGCCGGTCCTCTTCCCCGGCCGCCGCTCGCTGGCCGACCGGGTGGCCGGGACGGCGGTGACGGGGTTCGGCCTCAGCAGGCCCGGCGCCACGCCCCCAGCTCGTACTTCTTCAGCATCGAACTGAGCTTCAGCCGGCGGGACTCGGGGCAGAAGCGGCTGGTCGGCAGCTCGTACTCGACGTGGAAGACCGGCTTGTCCGCCTTGATGAAGGGCGTCAGGTCGGCGCACTCGCCGTACTGCGCGCACTGCTCGTTGACCGCGAAGTCGAAGTCGCCGACCAGCTGCGGGATCTGGTCGAGGTCGTTCTTCAGGCCCACGGCCATGCCCCGGTCGTGGGCCAGCTTCGCGACGAGCCGGTTGTAGCGGAGCTGGTCGGCGGCCTTGAGGGGAAAGCCCGTGCGGTTCTTGTAGCCGTCCATGTTGTCGGGCTCGACGGCGTCGAAGCCCTTGTCCCGGCACATGTCGATGCGGTCCGCCATCAGGGGTTCGAGGACGTCGGTGCGGCGGATGTCGAGCCAGCGCTCGCCCTTCCAGCCGTTGCCCCGGCCCAGCACGGAGGCGGGGAACTTCTTCGCGTCCGGCCGCCAGTCCTCCCAGGCGCCGGTCGACAGGTAGCAGATGACCTTGCGGCCGTCGCGGTGCAGGGCGGTGACGGTGGTCTCGGACTGGTCGAAGCCGTCGATGTCGTAGACCGGCACGTCCACCGAGGTGTCCAGCCTGCCGCTGAGCTGCCACTGCCAGGCGACGCCCGCGTGCGGCCGCCAACGGCCGCCGGACGGCTTGGAGTCGGACTCGGTGGTGCACCCCGCCAGCAGCACGAGCAGGGCGAGGAGGAGGACGGGGCGTCTCACGGCGCGGGCTCCAGGGTGTGGGGAAGCGTTCCCCAAGGATGATCGCCCATGCCCGGTACCGCACAGTGCAGGGTGGCCCCCCGCGCACGGGCCGGCCCGGCCAGGTCGACGTCCGCGGGGACGCCGTACACCAGGTGGCACAGGCGCGTTCCGGGGGTGCCGCGCCAGGGCTGCGGGGGCAGCCGGCGGTACGACGTCCAGGTGCCCTCGAAGGTGACGAGGACGTCGGCGAGGCGGGCGTAGGCGGGGTGGGGGGTCGTGCCGTGGTTGAGGACGAGCGTGCCGGCGCCGGCGCCCCAGGCGGCCACCGCGAGCCGCTGGTAGTGCGGGAACTCGCCTGTTCCGGCGGAGACCTGGTCCAGGAAGGCGCCGTCCGTGCGGTACCAGTCCCGGAACCGGACGAGGTCGCCGACCACGTCGGCGTGGGCTCTGCGGCCGTAGTCGGTGTCGGTGTACCCCAGCACCCGCACCCCCGCGGCCCTGAGCCGGGCGGCGACCTCGGCGAACGCCGGGTCGGGCCGGGCGCCGGGGCCGCTGGCCGGGTTGAGGACGACGCCGTGCAGGCGGGGCGCGGCGGCGACGATCGCGGCCCACTCGGCGGGGCGGGCGGAGGGGTGCTCGTAGTACGGGACCAGCAGGTCCGTGCGGGGCTTGTTCATCGGTGGGTGGTCGCCTTTCCCGACAGCCCGTACACCAGGGCCGCTTGGACGGCCGCCGCCGTGCCGTGGGCGAGGAGGCCGACCGTGTCCGGGGTGCCGGTGTGGGTGAGCAGAGCGGCGGTCTGCGCGAGGGCCGCGGCGCAGCAGGTCGCCGTCGCGGACTCCACGGCGCCGAAGGACTGCAGCAGCAGGCCGGTCCACAGCACGACGCCGAGCAGGAGCAGGTCGGCGAGGTGGACGCCGGTGGCCGCGGTGGTGAGGGCGAGGGCGAGCAGGACGGCGAGGTAGGCGGACAGGCAGGCGGCGGCCGTGCGGGTGATGCGGCGGCGGAAGGCCGTGGGGGTGGTGCTGGCGCGCAGGGCGGTGTGGCCGGCGCTGCGGAAGCGGTGCAGCAGCCATTCGGCGGGACCCATGCTCAGGGTGAGGGCGACGATCGCGTTGCGGTGACTGAACAGGACGAGGGTGCCGGTGGCGAGGCCGAAGAGGGCGTGAGGGAGGGAACCGATGATGCGGGGGGCCGTTGTCGTCGGTCGTCTGCGGGTGGGTGGGGGTTGAACGCGCCCGCGCACCGGTGACCGCACACCGAACAGAGCCCCGCGCCCCTTCGGGGCGCGTATCGCCGGACTTGCTTCGACGAGCCCCAGCACTGCGACCGCCGTCAGGGAGAGCAGGAGCAGCGTCAGTCTCAGCGGGCCCGGTACGGGGTGCAGCAGGGTCAGCGGGGCGCCCGCCGACAGCGGCGACAGGGCCAGGAACAGGGCGCGTTCGCGGCCCAGGACCAGGAGTGTCGTCGCCGCTGCGAGGTAGAGGGCCTGGGCGGCCGCGAAGGCGAGGGTGGTGGGGTCGGTGCGGGCGGATACGGCCAGGGCGGTCAGGGCGCCCAGGAGGATGCCGGGTGGGGCGCCCCGCAGGAGGGCGCGGCGGGCCGCCGCCGGGTCGGCCGCGCCGAGCCAGGTGTACGCCCGGTGGGCCAGGCCCTGGTTCCAGGCCCAGCCGGCCAGGGCGCCCGCGAGCAGCGGGAGCGTGTCGGTGAGGAAGGGGGCCGCGAGGACGTAGCCGAGGCCGGGGAGGGCGAAGACGACACCGCGCAGCAGACAGGCCGACAGGCCGGCGCGCCAGGGGTCGCGGGGCGGGCGGTGCGGTTCGGGGTGGCGGCGGGGGACGCGGCCGTAGAGCTCCTCGGCGAGCGCGAAGGAGTTCTTCACGCCGTACTGCTCGCGTATCCGGTCGTCCGACATGCCGTCGGACTCCAGCAGGGCGGCGATCTCGTCGGGGTGGACGGCGGCGGCCACGAAGTCGCCGAGGCGGGCGGCGAGTTCGTCGACGGGATCGGGCTGCGCCCAGCCCGGGACGCGCTGGCGGGGGATCGCCGGGAGGGTGTCCGGGCGGGACTCGGGGGGCATGTGGATGCTTCCGCTCACCAGCCGGTCCCGTCCGTCGCGACCTTCTCGTACCAGGGGTCGCGCAGTTCGAGGGTCCAGTCGGCGACGGTCTCCACGGCCGGCTCGTAGACCACGGGACGGCCCGCGAGCTCCTCGTAGATCGTCCGGAAGGCGTCCACGGAACGGCGCAGGGTGAACCGGTCGATGACCCGCTGCCTGCTCAACTCCCCGAGCTTCAGGCGACGTTCGTCGTCGCGGAGGAGGGTGAGCGCGGCGGCGGCCATCTTCTCGGGCTCCCGCGGCGGGACGACCAGACCGGTGTCGCCGACGGCCTCGCGCACCCCGCCGACGTCCGTCGAGACGGTCGTACGGCCGCAGGACATGGCCTCGATGATGGAGAACGGGAAGCCTTCGGAGATGGACGACAGCATCACGACGTGACCGGCGGCGTAGGCCCGCCAGACCTCGCTGACACGGCCCTCGAAGGTGACGCCGTCGGTGACGCCGAGTTCGGCGGCGAGCTTCTCCAGGCGGGTGGCGTAGGCCTCGCCGCCGGGTGGGACCGGGCCGAACAGGCGCAGCCGGGTGTCGGGGAGTTCGGCGCGGACCATGCCGTAGGCGCGCAGGAGTGTCTCCAGGTCCTTGATGGGGTCCACGCGGCCGCACCAGGTGAGGGTGGGGACGGCGGGCTCCGGGCCGGCGTGCGGGAAGGCGTGCGGGTCGACGCCGTTGTAGACCGTGCGGATCTTGCCGGCGTCGGCGCCGCCGCGCTCCTCCCAGCGGCGGTTGTACTGGTTGCAGGGGGTGATCAGGTCGGCGGCGCGGTAGCCGAGGGAGTTGAGCTCGCGGTAGAAGCCGAGCATGAACGCCTTGACGGGCCAGCGCTGTTCGGCACTGCGGTAGCCGAGGTAGCGCTCGCGCAGGTAGATGCCGTGCTCGGTGAGCAGGAAGGGCACGCCGTCCAGGTGGCGGGCGGCGAGGGCGGGCAGGGTGGCCAGGCCGCTGCTGACCGCGTGGGCGACGGAGTCCTCGGGGATGCGGACGCCGAGCGGGCGCAGGGCGTGTTCGAGGAGGTCGGTGGCGGTCAGGGCGTCGTGGACGGTGGGGCGGGCGGCGGCCGTGGGCAGGTGGGGCATGGTCCAGATGCCCATCAGGGCGTGCAGCGCGGACTCGGTGCGCAGGGCCGCCGACAGGGCGCCGTCGCGGGCGAGTTCGGCGAGGTCGTAGAGGGCCTCGCCGAAGTCGCAGCGGGCATCGGGGGCGAGGAAGGAGAGCAGGAGGCGTTCGTAGGAGTCGGTGAAGCGGCGGCGGGCCTTTCCGCGGGGTGCGCGTCTGCGGCCGGGGCGGGGGCCCCAGGTCGGCACGGAGGTGTGGTGGCGGACGTTGGGCGGCAGCTCCCAGGTCACGGGTTCGCGGCCGCTGCCGGTGAGCGAGACGATGTGGAAGCCGACCTCCGGCATGCCCTTGACGAGCTGGTCGCACCAGGTGCTGACGCCGCCGTGGACGTGTGGGTAGGTGCCTTCTGTGAGCATGGTGACGTGATCGCCGGTGCGCATCGCTGCGCTGACTCCCCCCTGTGATGCGGATGATGTGCGGGGGACTGCGGACCGGATGCCGGGTGCGGGTGGGTTGTGGCTGGTCGCGCAGTTCCCCGCGCCCCCTTGGGGCGCTTGTGCCTTACGGCAGCTTCAGCGTGACTGCCGTCTGCAGGGCCGCTGGTGTGGTCCAGGCCGAGCGTTCGCCTGCATAGGGCGTGCCGAACGCCGTGCTGCCCAGGGTCAGTTGCTGCTGGGTGCCGTCCGGGGCCGTCACCGGGATCCGGGTGCCCGACGGGGCCGTGATCGTGATCGTCTTACCGATGCGGTAGGCGGTGACCTTGCCGGCGTCCACGGCCGTCTTCCAGGCCGCGCGGCGCTGGAGTTCCGTGCCGATGGCGCTCTGGCGGAGGTTGACGACGGGGGTGTTGTCGGCGAACAGGGCCCCGTAGTCGGCGAGCACCTTGTCCAGGACCGGGTACAGGATGCGGTCCTCGGCCAGGTTGGACTGGTGCGCGTAGTGCGGGCGCGGGTCGTTGGCCAGCACGTGCCCGAGGTCGGTGTGCGCCTCCTTGGGGACGATGTACGCGTCGTAGCCGGACGCCGTGTCCAGCGGCGCGTCCAGACAGGTGGACGTGGCGTTGTTCTCGCAGACCCCGCTGCCGCCGGCGGCCCTGGACGTGTAGATCCAGTTGTACTCGTCGGCCATCTCGGCCTTGGTGCCGACGTTGTAGTACACGTTCATCGGATGGCGCGGCACGGTCAGCGTGCTGCTGCCCACCGCGCGCTGCTCGGGCTCGCGGGAGTTGTCCGAGGCGGTCCACCGCACCCCGTTCGAGGCCAGCGCAGGAGCGAGGCCGGGGTTGTCGTCGGGCTGTTGCGGCAGCGTCTTCAGGCCCGAGTGCTCGCCGGTGACCAGTTCGCTCCGGTCGGTCGGCAGGCCGTGCGAGGCCGCCCAGTTGTCGTTGTCCGAGATCTCCGCGGAGATCTCGGCCCGGCTCAGGTACTGCGTCGAGCCGTCGGCGTTCTTCGCGCAGCTCCACGGCACCGTCGAGGTGTCCTGGACGCAGCCGAGGAACTTGTGCGTGTAGGTGTGGTTCACCCAGCGGAACTTCGCCCTGTCCGCGAGGAGTTGCGTGGCGAGGGCGTCCGTGCCGCCGTTCTCGCTCTTCCACTCCTCGCCGGAGCCGGCGTTGAACACCATGTCGAGCGTGAAGCCGTGGCTCTGCTCCCACTGGGCGGCGTACACCGCGTCGGCCGCGGTCATGCGGATCGGCGTGGTCCCCCGGCCGTCCCCGTCGGCGCAGTCGAAGTCGCCGGGCGTGCAGTTGCGTCCGGTGTCCCAGCGGCTGTCGGGCGCGAAGACGTCGTCGACGTGGACCGCGAAGTAGTTGCGCGCCTGCCCCAGGTGCACGCCCTGGGTCAGCCACTCGACGATGCCGCGGGCCAGCACCCGGAACTGCTGCTGGTACTGGTTGTAGGCGAACGTCAGCACCAGTTCGCGGCGCCCGTCGTGCGCGTACTCGCCGATCAGGCTGCCGCGCCCGCCGCCGCCCGGCACGGCGGCGTCGAGGTAGCTGGTGAAGCCGGTGCGGGGCGTGGCCAGGAAGCCGTAACTCTCCTGGACGGACGGCGAGTCGTCCTCGAAGGCGAGGGCGCCGTCGAGATAGCCGAAGTACCCGGCCTTGCCGGCGGCGGTGAGGTCCGCCTCGCTGCCGTCGAGAGTGCCGGCGTAGGAGCTGTAGTCCAGGCCGACCTCCGGGTGGGCCCAGGTGTAGGCGTCGACCTGCGGAATGCCGTACGTCCTCTCGTACGTCTCCAGCGCGGTCTGCTCGGCCGAACCGGCCCCGAAGGGCGCCTCGTTCGGCAGGACCACGCCCTGGTACCTGGCGCGCAGCCGGCCGCCCACGGTGTCGCTGAGGAACGCGTCCGTGATCGCGGGGCGGTTCGCGTCGTTCAGGTCGACGGTCGTGTACGGGATGCCCGTGCTTCTGAGCTGGGCGGTGATGGCCTGCACGGGGCTGTCCCCGTTGTCGACCACCAGGACCCTCAGGTCGATGCGCGGCTCGTCCGCGGCCGCGGCGCCGGGGACACCCAGCCCCAGCGCCAGCAGGCCGGCGGTCGTCGACAGCACGGCCGTGTTCCTCCATCGGTGCGCTCGGTGCGCCATGGTCGTCCCTCCCCCCGACAGCTCCCCCGGGCCACGCGAAAGTGTGAGGCAAAAGGGGGAAATCTGTGGAAATCATGCGAAGTGGTGAGCGGGTCGCTCACCGGAACCTCACGAGTGTGACCCGGGTCACCGGGTGTGAGGATCGGGAAGTGGCCACGATCAAACCTCAAGGTGAACGTCCGCAGGAATGAGCGAACGCACGCACGCGCGTAGGCTCGTGCAGAAAGTGCGCCGTACCGGGGACGGCCCCGTCCGCCACCGCTCCCTCTGGCCGCCGCTAGGGTCGGCTGCCGGGCCCGGTCGACCCACCGTTATCGGCCACAGCAACTTCACATCGGAAGCGAGATCTCACCACCGTGACCACTCTCACTCTCAGCACCGCCGCGGCGCCCGGTCTGCGGGCCGACGCGATCGTGATCGGTGTCGCCAAGGGCGCCAAGGGCGGCCCCGTCGTCGCGCCCGGCGCCGAAGCCGTGGACAAGGCCTACGACGGCAGGCTCGCCGGCGTCCTGGAAACCCTCGGGGCCTCCGGTGCCGAGGGCGAGGTGACGAAGCTGCCGGCACCGTCCGGCTTCAAGGCCCCGCTGGTCGTGGCGGTCGGCCTGGGCGCCGAGCCCGACAAGGACGCCGGCTACGACGCGGAGGCGCTGCGCAAGGCCGCGGGCGCCGCCGCCCGGGCGCTGGCCGGCAGCAGGAAGGCGGCCTTCGCGCTGCCGGTCGCGGAGGCCGGCCACGTCGGCGCGATCGGCGAGGGCGTGCTGCTGGGCGCGTACTCCTTCGACACGTACAAGGAGAGCGGCAAGGACCCCAAGGCGAGGAACGGCAAGGCGCCGCTCGCCGAGGCCGCGCTGCTGGGCGGCAAGCCGCGGGACGCCGCGTACAAGGGGGCGGTCGCGCGGGCCACCGCCGTCTCCGAGGAGCTCAACCGCGCGCGCGACCTGATCAACACCCCGCCGAACGACCTGAACCCGGAGGCGTTCGCCGCGATCGCCTCGGCGGCGGCCAAGGAGCACGGCATCAAGGTGCAGGTGCTCGACGTGAAGGCCCTGGAGAAGGGCGGCTACGGCGGCATCCTCGGCGTCGGCGCGGGGTCGGCGTCGGGGCCGCGGCTGGTGAAGCTGTCGTACACCTCCGCCAAGGCGAAGAAGCACCTCGCGTTCGTCGGCAAGGGCATCACGTACGACTCGGGCGGCATCTCGCTGAAGCCGGCCGGTCACAACGAGACGATGAAGTGCGACATGAGCGGGGCGGCGGCGGTCTTCGCGGCCGTGGTCGCCGCGGCCCGGCTGGGGCTCGAGGTGAACGTCACCGGGTGGCTGGCGCTCGCCGAGAACATGCCCTCCGGCTCCGCGACGCGGCCGGGTGACGTGCTGCGCATGTACAGCGGCAAGACGGTGGAGGTGCTCAACACCGACGCCGAGGGCCGGCTGGTGCTGGCCGACGCGCTGTGGGCCGCCTCGCAGGAGAAGCCGGACGCCATCGTGGACGTCGCCACGCTCACCGGCGCGATGATGCTGGCGCTGGGCAGCCGGACGTTCGGGATCATGGCGAACGACGACGCGTTCCGCTCCGCGGTGCACGAGGCCGCCGAGGAGGTCGGCGAGCCGGCCTGGCCGATGCCGCTGCCGGAGCACCTGCGCAAGGGCATGGACTCCCCCACCGCCGACATCGCCAACATGGGCGAGCGGATGGGCGGCGGCCTGGTCGCCGGTCTCTTCCTGCGCGAGTTCGTGGGCGAGGGCATCACCTGGGCGCACCTGGACATCGCGGGTCCGGCGTTCAACGAGGGCGGTCCGTTCGGCTACACGCCGAAGGGCGGTACGGGTACGGCGGTGCGGACCCTGGTCCGGCTGGCGGAGCTGACGGCCGCGGGCGACCTCGGCTGAGGCCGCCCGGACGAGGGGGCTCCGCACGCGGGTAGGGCGGAGCCCCCTTTTCACGCGGTGCTCGACCGGACGTGCCGCCGGGCGCTCAACTGAACGTGCGACGTCTCACACACCGGCCCGGCGTCTCGTCGGCCCCCGACAAGTGCGAAGATGGGGCTCGGCAGGACAGGGCCCCCACCACAGGGCCGAAGAAAGAGCGGCCGGACACCAGCCGCCGACCGGTCAGGGTTGACCGGCGTGGCGCACATGCATGGAGGACGTGACGTGGCGAACGACGCCAGCACCGTTTTCGACCTAGTGATCCTCGGCGGTGGTAGCGGTGGTTACGCCGCGGCCCTGCGCGGGGCGCAGCTGGGCCTGGACGTCGCCCTGATCGAGAAGGACAAGGTCGGCGGTACCTGCCTGCACCGGGGGTGCATCCCCACCAAGGCCCTGCTGCACGCGGGCGAGATCGCCGACCAGGCCCGCGAGAGCGAGCAGTTCGGTGTGAAGGCCACCTTCGAGGGCATCGACATCGCCGGGGTCCACAAGTACAAGGACGGCGTGATCGCCGGCCTGTACAAGGGCCTGCAGGGCCTCATCGCCTCGCGGAAGGTGACGTACATCGAGGGTGAGGGCCGGCTGTCCTCCCCCACCTCCGTCGACGTGAACGGCCGGCGGATCCAGGGCCGCCACGTGCTGCTGGCGACCGGCTCCGTGCCGAAGTCGCTGCCGGGCCTGGAGATCGACGGCAACCGGATCATCTCCTCCGACCACGCCCTCGTCCTGGACCGCGTGCCGAAGTCCGCGATCATCCTGGGCGGCGGTGTCATCGGCGTCGAGTTCGCCTCCGCCTGGAAGTCCTTCGGTGCGGACATCACCGTCATCGAGGGCCTCAAGCACCTCGTCCCGGTCGAGGACGAGAACTCCTCGAAGCTTCTTGAGCGCGCCTTCCGCAAGCGCGGCATCAAGTTCAACCTCGGCACCTTCTTCCAGAAGGGTGAGTACACGGCCGACGGTGTCAAGGTCACCCTCGCCGACGGCAAGGAGTTCGAGGCCGAGATCCTGCTGGTCGCCGTCGGCCGCGGCCCGGTCTCGCAGGGCCTCGGCTACGAGGAGCAGGGCGTCGCCATGGACCGCGGCTACGTCCTCGTCGACGAGTACATGCGGACGAACGTCCCGACCATCTCCGCCGTCGGCGACCTCGTCCCGACGCTCCAGCTCGCGCACGTCGGCTTCGCCGAGGGCATCCTGGTGGCGGAGCGTCTGGCCGGTCTGAAGACCGTGCCGATCGACTACGACGGTGTCCCCCGGGTCACGTACTGCCACCCGGAGGTCGCCTCCGTGGGCATCACCGAGGCCAAGGCCAAGGAGATCTACGGTGCGGACAAGGTCGTCGCTCTGAAGTACAACCTCGCGGGCAACGGCAAGAGCAAGATCCTCAACACCGCGGGCGAGATCAAGCTCGTCCAGGTCAAGGACGGCGCCGTGGTCGGCGTCCACATGGTCGGCGACCGCATGGGCGAGCAGGTCGGCGAGGCCCAGCTGATCTACAACTGGGAAGCGCTGCCCGCCGAGGTCGCCCAGCTCATCCACGCCCACCCGACGCAGAACGAGGCGCTGGGCGAGGCTCACCTGGCCCTGGCCGGCAAGCCGCTGCATTCGCACGACTGACCCTCGGTCGGCGAAGCGACTCCGCGACGTCGCGACGACACAGACTTCCGCAATTCGTAAGGAGCAACCGAAACCATGGCGGTTTCCGTAACCCTTCCGGCGCTCGGCGAGAGCGTCACCGAGGGCACTGTCACCCGCTGGCTGAAGGCCGAGGGCGAGCGCGTCGAGGCCGACGAGCCGCTGCTGGAGGTCTCGACCGACAAGGTCGACACCGA
>NZ_JBTWMV010000056.1:0-39420 GCF_054850255.1 Streptomyces sp. 7R007
ACCGGTGTAGTTGAGGCCGGCCGTGTTGGAGGTGACGCCGTGGCTCATCTCGTGGCCGGCCACGTCCAGCGAGGTCAGGGCGTGGGTGCCGCCGGAGCCGTCGCCGTAGGTCATGCAGAAGCAGCTGTCGTCCCAGAAGGCGTTGACGTAGTTGCTGCTGTAGTGGACGCGCGAGTAGGCCGCCACGCCGTTGTTCTTGATGCCGCTGCGGCCGAAGGTGTTCTTGTAGAAGTCCCAGGTGGTCTGGGCACCGTAGGCGGCGTCGGCGCCGGCGGTCTGGGTGTTGGAGCCGGAGCCGGTGCCCCAGACGTCGTCGGAGTCGGTCATCAGGGTGCCGGTGCCCGACGTGCCGTTGTTCAGGCTGTACGTCTTGTGGCCGCCGCGTGTGGTGTCGTACAGCTGGTACGTCGACCCCGACAGCGTGGTGTTGAGCGTCACCGTGCCGCTGTACTGCGTGTTGCCGGTGCCCGTCTCGATCGCCTGGTAGCGGCTGAGCTCCTTGCCGGTGGCGGCGTCGGTGATGACGTGCAGCTTGCTGGGCGTGCCGTCGTCCTGGAAGCCGCCGATCACGGTCTCCCAGGCGAGCTTCGGGGTGCCGCTGCCGGCCCAGATCACCTTGCGGGCGCTGTCGGCGGTGGGCTGCCGCGCGTCCAGCGCCTTGGCCGTCTTCAGCGCCTTGGCGCGTGCGGCGGCCTTGGTGAGGGTGGCGGTGGTGGAGGCGACCTTGATGGTGTGCCGGTTGTTGTTGTAGGTCGTGCTCACCGTGCCGGCGGCCAGGGAGGCGGGCGGGGTGTGCACGACGAGGTCGCCGCCGAGGACGGGCAGGCCGGCGTACGTGCGCTCGTAACGGGTGTGCACGGTGCCGTCGTTGTCCTTGACGACGTCCTTGACGACCAGCTTCTCCTTGGCGCCGAGGCCGAGGCTGCGGGCGGTGGTGGCGGTCTTCTGCTCCGCGCTCCTGATCAGCGCGGTGTGCTGCGCGGGGGTGAGCCTGGCTTCCAGGCCACCGGTGCGCAGGGGGCTGGGATGGGGAGAAGCGGGCTGGGCGTTCGCCGGAACCGACTGGATGCCGACGGCGAACAGGGCGGCGGTGGAGAGCAGGGCTCCGGCCGCGGTCCGCTTGCGGGGGATGCGTCTCACTCGTTCTCCTACTGCGACGGTCGCGTGGGGCGACCGGTGAGAGACCGGGCAGCCGGGTGTACTGCCCGGGACGAGCCGAGGTGTGCGGGGCCATGAGAATGTGATGAGAACGTGGGGGGTGTGTGCGCGGCGGTTGCGGCGAGGATGACAGTATTGACCGGGGCATGTCAGTAGCGTCGTGGCCAATCGAGGGTTATCCCTATGTCGGCCACGGAGCGCTCATGGCTGGAATCCGCCCCGTGCGACGGGAGTTGACAGGGAATGTTCGAGAGTTGACCGCGTACTCGCGGTAAAGCCTTGCTTTACCCGCCCATGGGCCGTAGACCTTGCTCCACGAAATGCCGGGGCTCTGGGGGGAGTTGGCATATGCACGGTACGGTCGACGGGTTCCGCTACGGCGCGGTGACCCCGGTGGCGGCCTATCTGATGGCCTGCCTGGGAGGGGCGCTGGGACTGCGCTGCATCGTCCGGTCCCTGCTCAACGAACAGTCGTGGAAGTCCGGTTGGCTGGCGCTGGGCGCCGCGTCGATCGGCTGCGGCATCTGGACGATGCACTTCATCGCCATGCTCGGCTTCCAGGTCGAGGAGACCGGCATCCGCTACGACAAGGGGCTCACCCTGCTCAGTCTGCTCGTGTCGATCGTCGTGGTCGGCATCGGCGTCTTCATCGTCGGACACCTGGGCGCCGGCCGTCTCACCCTCTGTGTCGCGGGCGTGGTGACGGGGCTGGGCGTGGCAGCGATGCACTATCTCGGCATGGCCGCGATGCGGTTGAACGGCGACATCGCGTACGCCCCGCTCACGGTCGCCCTGTCGGTCGTGATCGCGATCGTCGCCGCCACCGCCGCGCTGTGGGCCGCGGTCACCGTCCGCGGCTTCCTGACCAGTCTCGGGGCCAGCCTGGTCATGGGTGTCGCGGTGTCCGGCATGCACTACACGGCCATGGCCGCGGTCAGCGTGCACGTGCACGGCACGAACTCCACCTGGGCGGGCGACTCGCCGGCCTCGCTGCTGCTGCCCATGCTGCTGGGGCCCGTCGTGTTCCTGCTGCTGGCCGGGGTGGTGGTCATGTTCGACCCGCTGCTGGTGCTGGGCGACGGCGAGTGGAACCAGTCCGCCGCGCGCCGCCGGGCGGCCGGCAGGACATCCGCGCAGGGCACCGCCGCCGACGGCGCCGACACGCCCGCCGATCACTCGCGGCCCGCGCAGGACGCGTACGAGTCACCACAGCCCGCGCCGCAGTGGGCTCCGCCGCGCGGGCACACATGGTGAAGTGCCGCACCAGGAGGGGGCGTTCACCGGTTCCCCACGGCTGTACGGCGCGCAGGCCGGGCGTCGGCTGTCCATGCCGGCCCGGCCCACCGGGCCGATCGCCGGGAGCGGCACCGGCTGCGGAGCCGGCACCGCGTGCTGCGGGCGGGACCGGGAACCGACGCGGTGCTGTGCGCTCCTGCGCCAACACGCCCCGCACGCCCCGCTGTTCTGGGACGGTGGCCCGCACCGTCCCGGCCACCGCTGTCCGACGGCGTGCCCCGGCGCTGAGACCGCCAACAGCCCGCCTGCCGGCCCCGCGTTGA
This sequence comes from Streptomyces sp. 7R007, assembly GCF_054850255.1. Lineage (NCBI taxonomy): Bacteria > Bacillati > Actinomycetota > Actinomycetes > Kitasatosporales > Streptomycetaceae > Streptomyces > Streptomyces sp. 7R007. The sequence continues at coordinate 2,718 of NZ_JBTWMV010000056.1, forward strand.
TCGTTGTTACGGTGCACCGGTGTCTGAATCCTCACGCGATACCGCCGCGGGCGCCGGCTGGGGCGCCGGTGAACGCGGCGAGTACAGGCGGCTGATGCCGTCCAAGGTCGAGAAGCTCTCCTGGCTGAACCCGAAGACGCTGTGGGCCGCCCGCAACGGCGTGCTGGCCGCCAAGCTCGGGGATCCCACGGGACACACCCGCAGCCGGTGGGTGGCCCAGGTCGCGGCGCCCGCCGACAAGGTGATCCGGCGCGAGGACCCGGACCGGTTCTCCTTCCTGGTCATCGGCGACACCGGCGAGGGCGACGATCCCCAGTACGCCGTCGTCCCGGGCTTTGTGAAGATCGGTCAGGACACCCGCTTCGCGGTCATCGCGAGTGACGTCATCTACCCGGTGGGCAGCGCCGACGACTACGGCACCAAGTTCTTCCGCCCCTACCAGGACTACCCGGCTCCCCTCTACGCGATACCCGGCAACCACGACTGGTACGAGGACCTCGGCGCGTTCATGCGGGTCTTCTGCGGCGACGTCCCGCCCCTCGCCCCCGAGCCCCGGCCACGCCCCTTCACCCGGGCCTGGCTGCGCTCCCTGCTCTGGCACCGTCCCCGCCCCACGGACGGCCGACATCTCGACGAGGCACGGCGGTTGCGGAGCGCGCCGGGCCAGCAGGCCGTCCAGCCGGGCCCCTACTGGGCCGTCGACGCCGGCCCGATACGGATCATCGGCATCGACACCGGCCTGCTCGGCACCCTCGACGCCGAACAGGGCGCCTGGCTGCGCGAGGTCTCCCGGGGCCCGCGTCCGAAGATCCTCATCACCGGATCACCCCTGTACGTCGACGGCAGGTGCGACCCCTGCGTCATCGAAGGCGGCGGCACCGTCGACGAGATCGTCCGCGACCCCGCGCACCACTACGTCGCCGCGATCGGCGGCGACATCCACAACTACCAGCGCTATCCGGTGCGGGTGGGCGACCGCACCCTGCAGTACATCGTCTCGGGCGGCGGCGGTGCCTTCATGCACGCCACGCACACCATCCCGCTCGTCGACGTCGCCGGCGTCACCGAGGGGGAGTTCCGCTGCTATCCGCTGCGCGGCGACTCCCTCGCCTTCTACAGCCGCCTCTACGGCCGGCGGCTGCGCCTTCGCCGCTTCTTCACCCTCACCGAGGCCGAGGCCACGGCGGTCGTCTCCGAGCGACTGGGCAGCGCGCCGACCCGCTCCCCCGGCGCCCCGGTGCGGGTGACCCGGCGGATGCGGATCGTGGCCGGTCTGCTGGGCGCCGGCCGCCGCCCGTCTCGGGTCCGGCTTCCGGTGCGCAAGATCTACACGCAGCTGTTCTCGCCCAGTTCGGCGACGTACAGCCCGCCCTTCTTCAAGCAGTTCCTGCGCCTGGACGTCAGCCCCGAGGAGATCCGGGTGCGCTGTTTCGCGGCCACCGGCCGGCGCGCACAGGAGGTCGAGCCGCCGGTCGAGGACGAGGTGGTCATCCCGCTGAGCTGACGGGAAGGGGCGGGAACAGTTCGCGCGACGGCCGGGTTGGCATGGCCGTACGACATGATCGCGGAACGACGGAGGAGCCCGTGTCGCCGACCTCTCGCCCCTTGCGCAAGCTGGGCTTCCTGACCATCGGCCTGTTCGACGAGGCCGACCCGCGCCGGGGTCACGAAACCACACTGGAGATCATCGAGCTGGGCGAGCGGCTCGGCTTCGACAGCGCGTGGGTGCGCCACCGCCACCTCCAGTACGGCATCTCCTCCCCCGTCGCCGTCCTGGCGGCCGCCTCGCAGCGCACCAGCCGCATCGAGCTCGGCACCGCGGTCATCCCGCTCGGCTGGGAGAACCCGCTGCGGCTGGCGGAGGACCTGGCGACGGTCGACCTGCTCTCCGGTGGGCGCCTGAACCCGGGCGTGAGCGTCGGCCCGCCCATGCACTACGACCAGGTCAAGGACGCCCTGTACCCGGACACCGCCGACGCCGAGGACTTCGGCTACGAACGGGTGCGCCGGCTGCTGGACTTCGTACGCGGCGAGAAGGCGTCCGACTTCAGCGGCGTCCAGGGCTTCGAGGTGTTCTCCGACCGGGTGCAGCCGCACTCCCCCGGACTGGGCCGGCGGATGTGGTACGGCGGCGGCAGCCTGAGTTCGGCGCGCTGGGCCGGCGAGCACGGCATGAACTTCCTGACCAGCAGCGTCGTCAAGGCCGAGGCGCCGAAGGACGACACACCCGACGCCGGCTTCGACTTCGCCGGCATCCAGCTGTCCCACATCCGCGCCTTCCGCGCCGCCCACCCCGACGGCGACGCCGCCCGGGTCTCCCAGGGCCTGGTCGTCATCCCGACCGACTCCGCCACGCCGCGGCAGCGGGCGAAGTACGAGGAGTACGCGGCCCAGCGCACGCCCCGCACCACCGCGCCGCAGGGTCCGGCCCGGCTGCTGTTCGCCCCCGACCTCGTCGGCACCTCGGCCGAGATCGCCGAACGGCTGCACGCGCACGCCGCGTTCCGCGAGGTCGACGAGGTGGCGTTCGCGCTGCCGTTCACCTTCGACCACGAGGACTACGTGCAGATCCTCACCGACATGGCGACAAAGCTCGGCCCGGCGCTGGGCTGGCACCCGGGCGGAACGGCCGTATAGCCCGCCCGTGCCGTCCTCCGATCGCGCGGCGTTTTCCGGCATCCGTTTGTTCGACGCGCGGTCCCGAACGCGAACAACGTCCCCCTTGCTACACCTGGAGCGATTCCGCAGCAAAGGGGGAACAACCAGTGCTGAACCTACGCAAGAAGACGATCGCGGCCGCGGGCGCCGTGGTGCTGGCCGCGACGGGGGCCGGTCTGGTGACGGCGGGGACCGCGCACGCGGCCGGCCACGGGGTCGACTACTACGGGGTGTGGGCGACACACGTGAACGTCCGCAAGGACGTTCCCGAGGAGTGTTCGCTGTACCCGTCGACCACCAACTGCCCCGTGATCGTGGACACCGTCAGCACCCCGGAACGGGTGTACGTGCTCTGCCAGCAGCTCGGGCAGACCGTCGGCGGAAACCCCTACTGGGTCTGGGTCCGCACTCCTCGGGGCAACCTGGGCTACATGGCCAGCTACTACACCGACAACCCCACCAACAAGATCGACGGCGTGCCGATCTGCTGACCACGACCGGCCGCCTCCGCGCCTACCAGCGCCCCACCTCCGTCCCCACGACCGCCTGCGACGGCTTGCCGTCCACACCGACGGGCACGTCGCCCGTCAGCATCACCCGGTGCATGACGCGCGGGAAGTCCAGGTGGGCGTTGTCACCGGGGGCGAGGTGGATGGTGGCGCGGTTGTCCCAGAAGGCCACGCTGCCCGGCTCCCAGCGGAAGCGGACCGTGTACTCGGGGCGCGTGGCCTGCTCCAGCAGCATGTCGAGGATCGCCCGGCTCTCGGGGCGGGAGACGTCGGCGATCTGTTCCAGGTAGTAGCCGTTGACGAAGAGGATCCGCTCGCCCGTCTCCGGGTGCACGCGCACCAGCGGGTGCACGGAGGCGACCTGATGGTCCAGGAGGTGGCGCAGGTAGGCGTCGTCGCCGGGGCGCGGCTGGTAGCCGACGCCAAGGCGGTGCTCGGCCCGGAGGCCGTCGACGAACTGCCGTACCGGAGCGGACAGTCCGGCGTAGGCGGCGGCCAGGTTGGACCAGGTGGTGTCGCCGCCGTACGGCGGTACCGTCTCGGCGCGCAGGATCGTCGCGGCGGGCGGGTCGATGCGGGCGCCGTGGTCGCAGTGCCAGCCGCGCAGCAGCGTGTGCCGACGGCGCCGCAGCCACTCGTCGTGCTCCATGCCGAACGTGCCGCCCAGCTCCAGCCGGTCGGCGGTGGTCTCGATCTCCGGGAAGTCCGGCGGCGAGGCGCCGCCGCGCCGGCGCAGCACGACGGGGTTGCCGAACCGGCGTGCGAAGGCCACGTGCCCGGCGTGGTCGAGGCGCTGCCCGCGGAAGAACACCACCTTCCAGCGCAGCACCGCCGCCCGGATCGCGGCCACCACGGCGTCGTCGAGATCCGCGGCCAGGTCGACGCCGGTGATCTCGGCTCCGATGTGCCCGGCGACGGGTTTCACCTCCATCCCGGCGCTCGTCCGCGTTGCGTCGTCCGCGATGACCCTGTCCGTCGCCATGCCCGCTCCCTGTCCCGGCCGCTTTACCGAAGATCGTGACAGGGTCGCGGGCTCCTGGCGACAGGGCCTCCCCGGCCGGCGCCGGCGCGGTCCCACGCCGTGCACCAGCCCGGTTTGATCACGCTCACCCGATCCGTGACGCTGGAGGGACGGCACATTCGAGGGGAAGGGTCCCGCAGTGATCGGCATCCCGACGTACACGCTCAACGACGGCACGACACTCCCCGCGCTCGGCCTGGGCACCTGGCCGATGGACGACGCGGAGGCGGAGCGGGCGGTGTCGCAGGCCGTGGAGGCCGGCTACCGCCTCGTGGACACGGCGACGAACTACCGCAACGAGACCGGCGTCGGCCGTGCCCTGGCCCGCGGCGCCGTCCCCCGTGAGGAACTGGTGGTGACGACCAAGCTCCCGGGCCGGCACCACGGCTACGAGGAGACCCTCGCCTCCTTCGAGGAGTCCCGCGCCCGCCTCGGCCTCGGCTACGTCGACCTCTACCTGATCCACTGGCCGCTGCCCCGCGTCGACAAGTACGTCGACTCCTGGCGGGCCATGATCAAGCTGCGCGAGGAGGGCCTGGTCCGCTCCATCGGCGTCTCCAACTTCACCGCCGGGCACATCGAGCGGCTGGAGAAGGAGACGGGCGTGCTGCCGTCGGTCAACCAGATCGAGCTGCACCCGCTCTTCCCGCAGGACGAGGTGCGCGCCTTCCACGCCGCCAAGGGCATCCTGACCGAGAGCTGGAGCCCGCTGGGCCAGGGTTCCGGCCTGCTGGAGGATGCCGTCATCGGCGGCATCGCCGACGACCTCGGCGTGACGCCCGCCCAGGTGGTCCTGCGCTGGCACGTCCAGCTCGGTGCCGTGCCCATCCCGAAGTCCTCCGATCCCGCACGCCAGCGCGCCAACCTCGACGTCTTCGGCTTCGAGCTGGACGCCGACCAGGTCAAGGCCGTCTCCGACCGCTCCCACCGGCGCCTGGGCGGGGACCCGGAGACACACGAGGAGTTCTGAGGCGGGCGCGGGGTACCCGGGGAGGCGCCGGCCACACGGAGGGAAGGGAGCCGCACGTGGGTGAGCGGGAGCGGCTGCGGGACTACCGCGGCAGGCGCGACTTCGGCCGGACCGGTGAACCGCGCGGGCACACGGCGTCCTCGGGCGAGGAGCCCCGGTTCGTCGTGCAGATCCACGACGCGAGCACCCTGCACTTCGACTTCCGGCTCCAGGTCGGCGACGTGCTGAAATCGTGGTCGATCCCGAAGGGCCCCTCCGCCGACCCCCAGGACAAGCGGCTCGCCGTGCCCACGGAGGACCATCCGCTGGAGTACGAGGAGTTCGAGGGCGTCATCCCCGAGGGCGAGTACGGCGGCGGCACCGTGATCGTGTGGGACCACGGCAGCTACCAGCCCCTCAGCCACGACAAGAAGGGCAACGCCGTCGACTTCGGTGAGTCGCTGGAGCGCGGTCACGCCACCTTCCGCCTCAAGGGCGAGAAGCTGCACGGCGAGTTCGCCCTCACCCGCATCCGGGACGGCAAGGCCCGCGGCGGCCAGGACGGCAAGGACGCGTGGCTGCTGGTCAAGGCGGGCCACAAGGGCGGCCACGGGCACGGCACGCCCGATCCGCGCCGGGCCCGCTCGGTGCGCAGCGGCCGTACGCTCGCCCAGGTCGCCGCGGACGACGGCGAGGGGTGAGCCGCGGTGGCCGGGCTCCTCGACACCCTCCCCGCCGGGCAGCGGCGGCTGCTGCGCGCGGCGCGCCCGGGCGCGGAGCTGGCGGCGAAGCCCATGCTGGCCACCCTGAGCGACCGCCGGGACTTCACCGACGAGTGGATCTTCGAGCGGAAGCTGGACGGCATCCGGGTGCTGGCGGTGCGCGAGGGCGAGCGTGCCACGCTGCTGTCCCGCTCGGGGCGCGGGCTCGACGCCACCTACCCGGAGGTCGTGGCGGCGCTCGCCGCCCAGCCGTGCGCGGACTTCACCGTCGACGGGGAGATCGTCGCCTTCTCGCACGGCCGCACCGACTTCGCCCGGCTGCAGCAGCGTATGGGGCTGACCCGGCGCGAGGACGTCGAGGCGAGCGGCGTCGCCGTGACGTACTACGTGTTCGACCTGCTCAGACTGGACGGGTCGGACCTCACGCGGCTGCCGCTCAGGACCCGCAAGTCCCTGCTGCGGCGCGCGCTTGAGTACCGCTCCCCGCTGCGGCTAACGCCGCATCGCAACGAGGGCGGCGCCGACCTGCTGGCGGCCTCCTGCGCCCGGGGCTGGGAGGGGCTGATCGCCAAGCGCGCCGACGGCGACTACCAGCCGCGCCGCTCCACGGACTGGCTGAAGCTCAAGTGCTCGCAGGGGCAGGAGTTCGTCGTCGGCGGGTTCACCGAGCCGGCCGGCAGCCGGGTCGGGCTCGGGGCGCTGCTGCTCGGCTACCACCGGGACGGACGGCTGCGGTACGCGGGCAAGGTCGGCACCGGTTTCGACCGGCCGACGCTGCTCGCGCTGCGCGAGCGGCTGGACGGGCTGCGCGTGGACGGCTCGCCGTTCGGCGGGCCGGTGCGGGAGCGGGGCGCGCGGTGGGTGCGGCCGGAGCTGGTCGCGCAGATCGACTTCACCGAGTGGACCCGCGACGGCATGCTGCGCCATCCGCGGTTCCTGGGCCTGAGGGACGACAAGAAACCGGCCGACGTGGTGCGCGAGCAACCCGCCGCCTGAGCCCGGATTCGATCATTCCGGCCCCAGCACCCCTTCCGGGGCTCTATGTTCACCGCGACAGCCGATCGTCGCCCCTGCTCCCGGAAGGCCCCTGGCATGCGCAACGCGCTCCGCACCGCCGTCGTCGGCGCCGTCGTCGCCGGCACCGTCCTCACCTGTGGCACCGCCGGCGCCACACCCCCGGGACCGGGGGTGACCGCCGTGCTGATCAGCCAGACCACGATCGGGGACACCGACTACACCGTGCGCGAGATCACCGTCCCGCCCGGCCAGAGCACCGGCTGGCACTACCACGACGGCGTCGTCTACGGCTACGTCAAGCAGGGCACCCTCACGCACTACCACGCGGACTGCGCCGTGGACGGCGTGTACCGCACCGGCACCGTGGTGCGCGAGCCGGGCGGTCCGGGCGACGTCCACCTCGGCCGCAACGCGGGTGACACCCCGCTGGTCCTCGACGTGCTGTACGTCCTGCCGCACGGCTCGCCGTTCTCCGAGGACGTGCCCAACCCGGGCTGCGACATCCAGTGATCAGTCGGGCGGCAGCGGCTGTTCGGCCCAGATCGTCTTGCCGCTGCCCGTCTGCCGGCTCCCCCAGCGCTGGGTGAGCTGGGCGACGAGCAGCAGTCCGCGGCCGCCCTCGTCGAAGGCGTGGGCGCGGCGCAGGTGCGGTGAGGTGGAACTGCCGTCGGAGACCTCGCAGATGAGGGTGCGGTCGCGGATCAGCCGGAGCTGGACGGGCGGGGCGCCATAGCGGATGGCGTTGGTGACGAGTTCGCTGACGACGAGTTCGGTGACGAAGGCGGCCTCGTCCAGTCCCCAGGCGGTCAGCTGCTCGGTGGCGGCCTGCCGGGCGGCGGCCACCCGCTCGGGGTCGGGGGTGATGTCCCAGGTGGCGACGCGGTCCGCGCCCAGGGCCCGGGTGCGGGCCACCAGCAGAGCCACGTCGTCGCCGGGCTCCTCCGGCAGGACGGCCTTCAGGACGGTGTCGCACAGGATGTCGAGCGTCTCCGCGGGGGCGGTCAGGGCGCGGCACAGCTCGGCGGTGCCGTGGTCGACGTCCCGGTCGCGGTCCTCCACGAGGCCGTCGGTGTACAGGGCGACGACCGCGCCCTCGGGCAGCTCCAGCTCCGTCGCCTCGAAAGGCAGGCCACCGACGCCCAGCGGCGGCCCGGCGGTCATGGGGACGAGGTTCGCGGTGCCGTCCGGCAGCAGGACGGCGGGGGCGGGGTGGCCGGCGGCGGCGAGGTTCAGACGGCGGGAGACGGGGTCGTAGACGGCGTACAGGCAGGTGGCGCCGAGCTCGGCGGCCTCGCCGCTGTCGTCCGAGGCCAGGTGGGTGACCAGGTCGTCGAGGTGGGTGAGCAGCTCGTCCGGCGGCAGGTCGACGTCGGCGAGGGTGCGCACGGCCGTGCACAGCCGGCCCATGGTCGCCGACGAGGGGATGCCGTGGCCGACGACGTCGCCGACGACCAGGGCGACCCGGCTGCCGGAGAGCGGGATCACGTCGAACCAGTCGCCGCCGACGCCCGCCAGGGAGCCGCAGGGCAGATAGCGGTGGGCGACCTCCACGGCCGCCTGTCCGGGCAGTCCGCGCGGCAGCAGGTTGTGCTGGAGGGCGAGCGCGGTGGTGCGTTCGCGCACGAAGCGGCGGGCGTTGTCGATGCAGACGGCGGCCCGGCTGGCGAGTTCCCCGGCGAGGATCGCGTCGTCCTCCCCGTAGTCCTCGGGGTGGGAGTTGCGCACCGCGACGGCGACGCCCAGGGTGGTGCCGCGGGCGCGCAGCGGCACCGCGATCATGGAGTGGGTGCCCCGCCGGTGGGGTCGGCCCTGCGGGGACCGCGCGTTGCGTTCGGCGGCCCAGCGCGTGAACTCGGGTTCGCCGGCCTGGCCCAGCACCGCCCTCTCCTCTCGCAGGGCCCGCGCGGGCGGTGAGTACGCCGGATAGACGTCCGTCTCGCCGAGGTGCACGGCCGCCTCGGGGGTGCCCTCGGTGGCGGAGCCGTGGGCGACGCGGCGCAGCACGATCTCGTCGCTCCTGGCCGGCGGGGGTTCGTCGGAGCCGAGGACCCAGTCGAGCAGGTCGACGGCGGCGAAGTCGGCGTAGGCGGGCACGAGGAGTTCGACGAGTTCCTCGGCGGTGCGTGTCACGTCGAGGGTGGTGCCGATGGAGACCGACGCCTCGTTCAGCAGGGCGAGGCGCTGCCGGGCCCAGTACTGCTCGGTGCTGTCGAAGGCGGCGAGGGCGACCGCGGCCGGCTTGCCGGAGGCGTCCGCGAGGGGCCACATCTCGATGCTCCAGGCGTGCTCCCGATCGAGGGCGGGGGCGCCGGTGAAGCTCTCGTAGCGGACCGGCCGGCCGGTCTCGGCGACCTGGCGCAGGCCGGCGAGGAAGCCCCGGTCGTGCTCGGCGTCCTCGACGGTGTCGGGGAAGTACCGGCCGACGAAGGCGTCCTCGGAGCCGCCCATGACCCGGCAGGCGACGTCGTTGAGGCGCAGACAGCGCTGGTGGGTGTCGAAGACGGACATCGACATGGACGCCTGCTGGAAGGCCTGCTCGGCCAGCGACGGGCCGGGGTCGGCGGTGACGACGTAGCCGTGCGGTACGCCGTCCCCGCCCAGTACGGGGCACGCCGCGAGGGAGAGCGTGACGACGGAGCCGTCGCGGTGCCGCAGCGCGACGGGGCCGTGCAGGGCCGCCACGGCTTCGGGGTGCGGATCCTCGGCGAGCAGGTCCCGCGCCGCCCGGCCCACCGCCTGTTCGGCCGGATATCCGGTCAGTCGCCGGGCACCCTCGCTCCACCCCGTCACGATGCCCCGGGCATCGACGACCGCCGTGGCGGAGGCGTGCTCCATGCCGTCCAGCATGGTCCCTGCGCCGCACCGCATCAACCGCGCTGTGCCAAGGGGGTCCCCCGTGTCACCCGCGGCGTTCGCGCAGCACGGCCAGGGCCCGGTCGGCGTGGGTGTTCATGCGCAGTTCGCTGCGCACGACCTCCAGGACGGTGCGGTCGGTGTCGATGACGAAGGTGACGCGTTTGGTGGGGGCGAGGCTGAACCCGCGCTTGACGCCGAACCGCTCACGGACGCTTCCGTCGGCGTCGGACAGCAGCGGCATGCCGAGGGTGTGCCGGCCGGCGAACTCCTGCTGGCGTTCGACGGAGTCGCCGCTGATGCCGACCGGCCGGGCGCCGACGGCGGCGAACTCGGCGGCCAGGTCACGGAAGTGGCAGGCCTCGGCCGTGCAGCCGGCGGTGAGGGCGGCGGGGTAGAAGAACAGCACGACCGGCCCGTCGGCGAGCAGTTCGGTCAGGCTGCGGCTCGTCCCGGTCTCGTCGGGCAGGGAGAAGTCCTCGACTTTGGCGCCGACGTCCACACGGTCCGTCACGACCGGCCCTCCGCACTCTTGGCGATGTGACGGGCCCACAGTACGAGGGGCACCTGAAGCGGCAGCCGCCCGTACGCGGCCGCCTTCTGCGGAGCGGGCCGGTGGCGCCAGTCGACGGCCATCTTCACGTTGGCGGGGAAGACGCCCACGAAGAACGCGGTCGCGGCGAGGGCCGCCGCCCTGCGGCTGCGCGGCGACGCGAGACCGGCGGCGAGGGCGAGTTCGGCGGCACCGCTGGTGTACGTCCAGGTCCGGGGCCGGCCGGGCAGGGAACGCGGGACGATCGCGTCGAACTGGCGGGGGGAGGTGAAGTGGGCGACTCCCGCGGCGGTCAGCAGACCGGCCAGCAGCAGGGGTGAACGTTGGGACCGGGACACGGTTCCTCCTCTGATCATCTGCCGCGCGATGTTACCGGAGCGTAGGCCGGGCTGGTGCGGCTGCCCGGGCCTTACCGGGGGCGCCGGTTGTGGGCGCCCGGGGTGTAACCGAAGGCCCGCCGGAAGACGTCGATGAAGGCGCTGGTGGAGGACCATCCGCAGCGGTGGGCGACCGTGGTGACGGGGGTGTCGTCGGCCAGCAGCCGCAGGGCGTGGTAGAGGCGGGACTGGGTGCGCCACTGGGGGAAGGTCATGCCGAACTCACGGCGGAAGAGACGGCTGAGGGTGCGCTCGCCGGTGCCGGTCGCGGCGGCGAGGTCGGCGAGGGTGCGCGGGTCGGCCGGGCGGGCGTGGACGAGGGCGCAGACGGCCGCCAGGCGCGGGTCGGTGGGGGTGGGCAGGCGCATCGGCTGCTGGGGGGAGGCGCGCAGTTGGTCGCGCAGGACGCCGAGCAGGCGGTCGCGCTCGGGGCTCACGTCGTCGGGGTCGCGGGTGTAGGCGAGGATCAGCTCGCGCAGCAGCGGGCTGACGGCGAGGACAGTCGGGGCGTCGAGACCGGGCGGGTTGACGTCGGCGGGCAGGCCGACCAGGTGCAACTCCAGGTGTCCGTGGGCGCGGTGGGCGTGGACCGTGCCGGCCGGGATCCACAGGGCGCGGGTGCCGGGCGCGAACCAGGTGCCGGCGTCGGTGGTGACGGCCAGGACGCCGGAGCCGGCGTAGACGATCTGGTGGTCGTCGTGCCGGTGGGCGTCGATGCGCTCGCCGGCGGCCAGGCTGCGGGCCCGGGTGGGTGCCTTCGGCGTGTGGCGGATGTTCGGCACGGATAGGCAGATTAACGGAAGCGGGACACCGGGCGCGGCCGTGACGATCGGGGGGTGTCCACGAAAAGCAGCCGTCCCCTCGTCCTTCTGTCCCTCGGCCACGCCTGCGTCGACGTCTACCAGGGCGCCGTGGCCGCGCTCGTGCCGTTCTTCGTGGCGGAGCGCGCTTACACCTATGCCGCCGCCTCGGGCGTCGTGCTGGCCGCCTCGCTGCTGTCGTCGGTGGTGCAGCCGCTGTTCGGGGTGCTCACCGACCGCCGGCCGGTGCCCTGGCTGCTGCCGCTGAGCGCGCTGGCCGGCGGGGCCGGAGTCGCCCTGTGCGGGGTCACGGGTTCGTACCCGCTCACGCTCGCGGCGGTCGCGGTGTCGGGGATCGGCGTGGCCGCCTATCACCCCGAGGCCGCGCGGGCGGCGCGCGCCGCGGCGGGCGGCGGCAACACGGCGATGGGCTGGTTCTCCCTCGGCGGCAACCTCGGCTTCGCGGCGGCTCCGCTGCTGGTGTCCGCGGTCGTCGCCACCTGGGGTCTGCGGGCCTCGCCCCTGCTGGCTCTCCCGGCCGTGGCGGGCGCGGGCCTGTGCGCCGCCGCGGTGCGCCCGGCACGCGGCGGCGTGACGGCACGGTCGGCGGGGGCGGCCGGCACGGACGACTGGGGCTCGTTCGCGCGCCTGTCGGGGGCGACCGTGTGCCGGTCGGTCGTCTTCGTCTCGCTGAGCGCCTTCGTCTCGTCGTACGTGCGTCAGCGCACCGGCGGCGGGGAGGCGGCGGGCACGCTCGCCCTGTGCGTGCTGTACGCCGGGGGTGCGGTGGGCACGGTGGCCGGCGGGCGGCTCGCCGACCGGTACGGGCGCCTGGCGGTCGTGCGCCGGTCGTACGCCGTCACCGTGGTCGCCGTCGCGGGCGTGGTGGCCGTGCCCGGCCCGGCCGTCTTCGTGTGTGTCGCGCTGGCCTCGGCGGGCCTGTACGTGCCGTTCTCCCTGCACATCACGCTCGGCCAGGACTACCTGCCCCGACGCGTGGGCACGGCGAGCGGCGTCACGCTGGGGCTGACGGTGAGCGTGGGCGGGCTCGCGGCGCCCCTGATCGGCGCCCTGGCCGACGCCGACGGCCTGCAAACGGCGCTGATCCCTCTGATCGTGCTGCCCGCCGTGGGCCGGCTCCTGCTGCGCGGCCTGCGCGAGCCGCTCCAGCCAGCCCGGCCGCTCTCCCGCCGCCCCCGTACGGCGTCGGCCTGAGGTCGGCCCTGTGCGACGGCCGCCGGTTCGGTGTCCTCGTCGACCGCTCAGGCGAGGAAGGCGTCGACCACGCGGTGGAACAGCGTGGCGAGCTGCCGGAGTTCCTCGGACGACCAGCCGGACAGGGCCAGCAGCATGCCGCGGGCGCCGGCGCCGCGGATCCGCTCCATGGCCTGCCGGCCGGAGTCGGTGAGCTCGATGCGCTGGGCGCGCCGGGCGTCGGGTGGCGGGCTCCCCGGGGCGCAGCGGTTGCGAGTCGGCGACCTGCCCGCAGCAGGGCGACCACCGCCCTGTCCAGCGGCACGCCGGACCGGGCTACCAGACGCTCGTGCTGCCGCGTGGGTGCCGCGGTAGGTGATGCGGCTGAGCGCTCGCTCTATCTCGCGTGCTCTATCTCGACCACTTCCTCGGAGGCGGTCGCGGGGGTGTCGGAGACATCGCGGAGCGGCTGGGGTGACATGCACTCCACTTCGCCCTGTCGTTGCGTAACGCAAGTGATCCAGGACGGTCCTACGGCTCCTGCCCTGCGGACGCGTGACACCGACCGGACTACGCGCCCGGACAGCGCGCGGTGCTCCCCCGGACGTCGAGGCCCTCGGGACCCGTCACGACGACGGGCAGCGGGTCGCTTCCGGGCGCGGCGACGCGCTGGGCGGCGACGGCCGTGCAGACGAGCTGGGCGACGGCGAGGTCGGCCGGCTGCGGCGGCGAGAAGGCGAGGCTGATGGTCACGCGCTCCTTGCCGGACGTCACCCGCACCGGCTCCGACCGGCGGCTCGCCCGGCTCTGACCGGCGTCCGGGGCGCCGGTGGGCGGCAGTGCGGGTGCGGGCGGCGTCGGACTTGTAGAACCGCTCGAAGACGTGCGGCAGGACGCTGTCGGGGATGCCGGGCCCACTGTCCAGCACCTCGATGACCGCCAGCCGCTCCCCCGCGCGCCCGGTCGCCTCGGTCAGCCGCAGCCGCACCGGGCGGGCGCCGTGCCGCAGGGCGTTGCCGACCAGGTTCGCCACCACGACGTCGAGGCGGCGCGGGTCGACGCGGCCGCGCAGGGCGTCGGGCGGCGGCAGGTCGGCCTCCACCAGGTCGCTCCAGGCCCGGGCGGCGAGGGTGCGGCGCAGGGACTCGGCGAGGTCGATCTCGTCGAGGTGCACGACGGCCGCGCCGGCGTCGAAACGGGAGATCTCCATCAGGTCGTCCACCAGACGGGCCAGCTTCACGGTCTCCTCGCTGATCAGCCGCACGGCGGTGGCGGTGTCCGGGTCGAGGCGGGCGGCGTCCTCGTCGAGGACGTCGGTGACGGCCGACATGGCGGCGAGAGGGGTGCGCAGTTCGTGCGAGACGTCGGCGGCGAACCGGCGGGCCCGGGCCTCCATGCCGCGCAGTTCGGCCACCGAGTGCTCCAGCGCGGCGGCCGTCTCGTTGAAGGTGTGGGACAGATCGGCCAGTTCGTCGGCGCCGTGCACGGCGAGCCGGGTGTCCAGGCGGCCCTCGGCGATGCTGCGGGTGGCCCCGCGCAGTGCCCGCACCGGGCGCAGCACCCCGCGCGCGGCCAGCAGGGCGAGCAGCACGGCCAGCGCCAGGGCGGGCACGGTGGCCCGTTCGACGGAGGTGACCAGGGCGTCGACGTACGCCTGTTCCGTCTTCTGCGGCACCGTCAGGAAGATGTGCAGGCCCGTGGGGGTCGCCGCGTCGTCGAAGGTGACGGACATGCCCACGACGAGGGAGGTGTGGTCGCCGCTGGGCACCCGCTGGAAGACGGTGGCCATCCTGGAGTTCACGGCCTCGCGCACGGCGGGCGTGACCTCCTGGAACCGGTCGCCGGGCAGGGAGGTACCGCTCAGGTCGCCGTAGGTGACCATGACGCGCCAGGTTCCGGAGGGCTCGGCCTCGGCCAACTCCACGGCGAAGCGGCGCAGTTCGGCTTCGTCCGGGGGCACGGTGAGGTCGGGGGCGAGGCGGTTGGCCTGGCCGCGCAGCTGGTTGATCACCGCGTCCTGGCTCTGCTGGAGCACGCCGGTACGCGCCTCGCGGAAGGTCAGCGCACCGGTGGTGGCGGCCGTGAGCGCGGCGACCAGCGTGAAGGCGACGATCAACCGGACGCGCAGCCCGCCCAGTTGGGGCATCCGGGGGCCGGTTCTCGGCGAGCGGGTCACCGGGCGGCGAACCGGTAGCCGAAGCCGCGCACGGTCTCGATGTAGCGGGGCTCGCCCATCTTGGCCCGCAGCCGTTTGACACAGGCGTCCACCAGGCGCGCGTCCGCGTGGTAGCTGTGCTCCCAGACCGCCTCCAGCAGCTGCTGCCGGCTGAAGACCTGGCCGGGCGAGGCGGACAGGGTCAGCAGCAGCCGCAGTTCGGAGGCGGCGAGCGGCACCGGCGCACCCCGCAGGGTGACTGCGAAGCCGGCCCGGTCGATGGTGAGGTCGCCGTAGCTGTCGAGCCGGGGGATGCCGCCGTCCGTCTGCGTCCCCGCCGCCCGGCGCAGGACGGCGCGGATGCGGGCCTGCAGGACCCGGGCCTGCACGGGCTTGACCACGTAGTCGTCGGCTCCGGCCTCCAGGCCCACGACGATGTCCTCGTCGTCGCCCCGCGCGGTCGCCATGATGATCGGCAGCGTCTGGTCGAGGGAGCGCAGCTCACGGCACACGTCCAGGCCGGGCATGCCGGGCAGCATCAGATCCAGCACCGCGACGTCCGGCCGGAACGACCGCACCCGCTCCAGCCCCTCCTCCCCCGTGACGGCGGTGACGACCTCGTGCCCCTGGCGGCGCAGGGCGAGAGCGACGCCCTCGCGCACGGCACGGTCGTCCTCGATCAGCAGTACTCGTGGCATGGGCTCAGTATCCGCACGCGCGACGGAACACCAGGCTTCTGTTACCAGATGATCACATGATCACGGACGCACGAGGTCGTTACCGTTCCGTTATCGTCCGGGCCAGGTCCGATCACACTTCGATCACAACCTGAACTGCCATGACCGCGCACAAAGCATCCCGCTCCCCCGCCCGCTCTCGTCCCGGGGGCCCCGCGCACGCCGTGGCACGCGGGCCGCGCCTGCGGCTGTGGGGCGGCCTGGCCGCGCTGACCGTGCTGAGCGCCACGGGCCTGGCGGCCGTGGGCTGGACCTCCCCCGGCGGTCATCCCGGGGCCGGTCCCACCGGGCACCCGCACCACACCTCCGCGTCCGCCGACCGGCCGGCGCCGAGCCGGTCCGCCTCTCCCTCCTCCACGCCGTCCGCCACCGTCATCCCGGCCCGCGGGCCCGGCACCTTCACCACCGCGCCCGGCACGAGCGCCAAGGTCGGCACCGGCACGGTGCTGCGCTACCGGGTGGACGTCGAGGACGGCATCGACCTGTCCGCCACGGCCGTCGCCGAGGAGGTCGAGCGCATCCTCGCCGACCCGCGCGGCTGGACGGCCGACGGCCACTCCGCCTTCCAGCGGGTCTCCGGCACCACCACCGACTTCGTCGTACGGGTCGCGACCCCCGGGACCGTGGACAAGATCTGCGGCGAGTACGGCCTCGACACCGAGGGCGAGGTCAACTGCAGCGTCGACAAGAACGTGATGGTCAACCTCAAACGCTGGCTGCTGGCCACCCCCGTCTACGCCAAGGACGTCACCGCCTACCACGCGCTGATCATCAACCACGAGGTCGGTCACTTCCTCGGCCACGGCCATGTGACCTGCCCGGGACCCGGGCAGCCGGCCCCGGCGATGATGCAGCAGATCAAGGGCATGCACGGCTGCGCGCCCAACGTCTGGCCCTACGACGCCGACGGGCACTACATCACCGGCCCCGCCGTCCCCTGACCACCCCCGCACCTCACGCCGGCGTCGCGGCGGCCCGGCGTGTGCCTCATGCGGGCAACCCCAGGGCTTCGGCGGAATCCGCCGGGGCCGCACACCCCTCGGGCCCGGCCCGGCATCCCCCGCCGGCGCCGGGCCCGGGCACATCCGCGGGCAACCTCAAGTGCTCGGACCCACCGGCGCCACCCACAGCCCCACGATCGCGTCGACCAGTCCCGTGGCCGCGTCGTCCCAGCTCGCGCGGGGCGTCGGCCGGCCCTCGGCCAGAGCGCGTTCCCGCTCGGCGGGCACGTGCACGATCAGGTGCCGCACCATCTCGCCGCGCTCGGCGCGGACCTCGGCGGGCAGCTCGGGCAGACAGCGCGAGAGGCCGTCGACGATCTTCTGCAGCGACGGGGAGGCGAAGGACTCCTCCACGATGATCTCGCGCAGCGCCGGGTCGGTCATCAGCTGCGCACAGAACCGCGCGTACCAGGTGGGCCCGCCGAGGTTGCCGAGGTGCTCCAGGACCGGACGCACCAGGCAGTCCACCCAGTCGCGCACGTCCGTGGAGTCGCCGACGCCGGCCAGCAGCCGGGCGCGGATCTCCTCCACGCGGGCCGCGTGCTTGCGCACGATCGCCCGCACCAGGTCGGCCTTGGTGCCGAAGTGGTAGCCGACGGCGGTGTTGTTGCCCTGCCCGGCGGCCTCGCTGACCTGCCGGTTGGACACCGCTATCACGCCTCGCTCGGCGAACAGCCGCTCGGCGGCGGTCAGGATCAGCTCCCGGGTCGCGTGCACCTGCTCCGCCCGTACCGTCCTGCCGGCCATGCTCACCCTCACACCGGGACCTCGACTTCCCTCCCGCGCCGGCCGGCCCCTCCCACCGGCGCGGGTCCGCCGCCCGCGGCGGCTTCCAGCGACGGAAGCCTACGCACAGCGGGCCGCCCGGCGGTGGGCGCCGTCGGCGACCCGGGTCCGCTACGCCGAGCCCGTCGTGACCCGTACTATCAGTCAGTCGCCTGCCTTAAAGCTGGCGGCTTCCCATCCGGTTGCTCCCGTTGTCACCTTGTTCTCACCGTTTCCCGGAGGCCCCTCCCATGTCCGATGCCCTGAGCAGATCCGCCGACGCCCGGGATGCGGCCCCGCCCCGCTCGGGCGTCGTGGTGGCCGTGCTGGCCTTCGCCGGCATCGTCGTCGCGCTCATGCAGACCCTGGTCATCCCGATCGTGCCGGAGCTTCCCAAGCTCCTCGACGCGCCCGCGTCGGACACCGCCTGGGCCGTGACGGCGACGCTGCTGGCCAGCGCCGTGGCCACGCCGGTGGTGGGCCGGCTCGGCGACATGTTCGGCAAACGGCGCATGCTGCTGCTGAGCGTGGTCCTGCTCGTGGCCGGCTCCGTCCTGTGCGCGCTCGGCGAGTCGCTCCTGCCGATGGTCGTCGGCCGGGCCGTGCAGGGGCTGTCGGCGGCGGTGATCCCGCTGGGCATCAGCATCATGCGTGACGAGCTGCCCCCGGAGCGGCTCGCCGGCGCGACCGCGCTGATGAGCGCCTCGCTCGGCGTCGGCGGCGCGCTCGGACTGCCGACCGCCGCGCTGATCGCCGACCACTTCGACTGGCACGTGCTGTTCTGGAGCTCGGCCGGCATGGGCGCCGTCGCCTTCGCCCTGGTCGTGCTGTTCGTGCCCGAGTCCGCGGTGCGCTCCGGCGGCCGCTTCGACGTGGTGGGCGGCCTCGGTATGGCGACCGGGCTGGTGTGCCTGCTGCTGGCGATCTCCAAGGGCGCCGACTGGGGCTGGACCAGCGGCACCACCCTGGGCCTGTTCGCCGTGGCCGTCGCGGTCCTGCTCGCCTGGGGCTGCTTCGAACTGCGCACCGCCGAGCCGCTGGTCGACCTGCGCGCCACCGCCCGCCGCCAGGTGCTGGTCACCAACCTCGCCTCGATCGCGATCGGCTTCTCGATGTTCGCGATGTCCCTGGTGCTGCCCCAGCTGCTGCAGCTGCCGGTGCGGACCGGTTACGGCCTGGGCCGCTCCCTGCTGACCGCCGGACTCGTCATGGCGCCGTCCGGTCTGGTGATGATGGCCTTCGCTCCGGTCTCCGCCGCCGTGTCCAAGGCCAAGGGCCCCAAGGTGACGCTGATGATCGGCGCGCTGATCGTGGCCGCCGGCTACGGGATCGACATCGTGCTGATGTCCGAGGTCTGGCACCTCGTCCTGGTCTCCTGCGTCATCGGCGCCGGCATCGGTTTCACGTACGGCGCCATGCCCGCGCTGATCATGGGCGCGGTGGACCCCTCGGAGACGGCCGCCGCCAACAGCCTCAACACCCTGATGCGGTCCATCGGCACCTCGGTGGCCAGCGCGATCGCGGGTGTCGTGCTGTCGCACATGACCATCAGTCTCGGCGGCTACGCCCTGCCGTCGGAGAACGGTTTCAAGACCGTCATGGCCATCGGCGCCGGCGCCGCCCTGCTGGCCTTCGCGGTGGCGTCCTTCATCCCGCGCCGCGGCCCGGTCACCGCGGCCGCGGCGGCACCGGCCGCCGCCGAGGCGTCGACCGAGACCGCCACGGCGAACTGAGCCCCGCCCCTGAGGGCCGTCGTCCGGCGGCCCTCAGGCCGGCTTCCCGCGCGCACACGGCAGCTTCGGCTTCATGCCAGCCGCGAGCGAGACGCCCCAGTCCCGCGCAGGCCCGGACCGTCCGCGGCCCGCCGCCGGTGAACGAACCCACGTGCGCACCCACGGGCACCACGCCCCGCCCAAGCTCCGCGCCCAGGGGCGCGTCAACTCGGCGTCACCGCCTGCCAGTCGGTCCTCGTCCAGCCCGCCGCCCGGCGCGCCGTGCGGCCACTGCGCCGTTGGGGGGAAACCGGTGGGTGCCGCGCGTGGCGCCGGGCGGGGGCGTCGACACCTTCTGCCGTGACGCTCCCGCTGATCCCGCCCATGCTCGCCACCCCGGGCAGCCTGCCGCCCGCCGCACAGGACGCCCGCTGGGCCTACGAGACCAAGCAGGACGGCCAGCGTGTGGTGGCCTACCTCGAAGGCGACGGCAGTGTGCTGCTGCGCGCCCGCTCCGGCGAGGACATCACCGCCGCGTACCCCGAACTGCGGCCGCTGGGCGGGGCACTGGGCACCCGGTCCGCCGTACTGGACGGGGAGGTGCTGGCGCTGGACGAACACGGCCGCGCCGACTTCCAGCTGCTGCAGCAGCGCATGGGGCTGGCGCACGCCCCGGCCCGCGCCGCGCGTCGGGCGGCCCAGGCTCCCGTGCACCTCGTCGTGTTCGACGTGCTGCACCTGGCCGGCCGCCCCCTGCTCGCACTGCCCTACGCCCGCCGGCGCGCGCGACTGGAGGAGCTGGGCCTCGACGGCCCGTACTGGTCCACGCCCGCCGCGCTCGTCGGCCACGGCGAACAGGCGCTGCGCGCCACCCGCGAGCACGGTCTGGAGGGCCTGGTGTGCAAGCGCCTCGACTCGGTGTACGAGCCCGGTGTGCGCTCCCGGGCCTGGATCAAGATCCGCAACATGCGCAGCGAGGACGTCGTCGTGGGCGGCTGGCTGCCCGGCAAGGGCCGGCTGACCGGCCTGCCCGGCGCCGTCCTGGTCGGGCAGCGCGCCGCGGGCCGCCTGCGCTACGTCGGCAGCGTCGGCACCGGCTGGAGCGAGGCGGAGCGGTCCGATCTGGCCGAACTGCTGCGGGCCACCGCCTCCGACGTGTGCCCGTTCGCCCCGGTGCCGCGCATCGCCGGGGCGCGCTGGGTGCTGCCCCGCCTGGTCGGCGAGGTCCGCTACAGCGTCCGGACCCGCGCCGGAATGCTGCGCCAGCCGTCCTGGCTGCGCCTGCGCCCCGACCTGGCGCCGGAGGACGCGGCGGCCGACATCCCGGACGACCTCGTCTGACCCGCCCGGCGGCACCCGTCCCCGCTCCCCCGCGACCTCACAGGGGGTGCGCTCGTTCTCCCGGTTTTCCGGAGTCATCATGGCGTGGAGCGAGGAGGACCGGCGGTGGCGGACGACACACGGTGGAGACGGCTGTCGCGGCGGGCCGTGCTCGCCGCCGCGCTGGGCACGGCGGCCACCGCCAGTGCGTCGGCTGCCGGATACGGGAAGACACCCGGCATGCCCACCCTCGTCTTCGCGGACCCGGCCGTCGGACGACGTCTCGGCACACCGTACGCCGCCGCGCTCAGGGACCTGTTCACCTCCCACGTCGTCCCGGCGGACGCGGAGGTGTACGACCGCGCGCACCTGCTGGACCGCCCGCCGGGCACCCTCGTACGGGCCGGTGGCGGCTATCCCGCGCCCCAGCGGTGGACGCGGGACGCGGCCGTCAACGCGTGGAACGCCGTCAGCCTGCTGGCCCCGGACATCGGCCGCAACACGCTCTGGTCGGTCGTGGACCGCGGTCCGCGGGGCCTGGTCGTGCAGCAGGACGACCAGTGGTGGGACCAGGTCGTGTGGATCCCGGCCGCCTGGCACCACTACCGCGTCACCGGCGACCGGCGCTTCCTGGCCGACGCCCACGAGACGGCCGTCAACACCCTCGCCGCGCGCCGGACACGCGACTTCGACACCGCCTACGGCCTCTACCGGGGGCCGGGCTTCATGAACGACGGCATCTCCGGCTACCCGAGCCCGCCCGCCTCCTCCGACGTGCGCTCCTCCTTCGTCCTGGACCATCCCGGCACCGAGCGGCTGATGTGCCTGTCCACCAACTGCCTCTACTACGGCGCCCAGTCGGCCCTCGCGGGCATGGCCGACGCCCTCGGCCGGCCCGGCGAGGCGGCCGCCCTGCGCACCACGGCGGAGGAGCTGCGCCGGGCCGTCGACCGGCACCTGTGGCGCGAGGACGCCGGGACCTACGGCTACCTCCTGCACGGCGACGGACGGCTCGACACCTCCCAGGAGGGCGCCGGACTCGCCCTCGCGCTCCTGCTCGGCGTGGCGGACGCGGGCAGGGCGGACCGCGTCCTGGATGCCGCCCACTGGCAGCCGCACGGCATCGTCGACGTCTGGCCGCACTTCCCGCGCTTCGACAACCGCAGGCCCGGGCGGCACAACGTCATGCTCTGGCCGATGGTGCACGGCCTGTACGGCAACGCCGCGGCGGCCGCGGGCCGCACCGACCAGTTCGCGCGCTGCGTCGAACAGCTCGCCGACCTGGTCGCGGGCAGCGGCAACGGCTTCCACGAGCTGTACGACTCCGTCAGCGGCGCCGTCGACGGCGGCTGGCAGCAGGGCGCCGGCGGGCGGCCCCGGCACTTCGTCTCGCAGCCCGACCAGACCTGGTCGGCGACGGCGTACCTGCGCCTGGTGCACGACGGCCTGTTCGGCCTCGACTGCACCGAGACCGCCCTGCGCCTGCGCCCCCGGCTGCCCCCGCACTGGGGTGCGGTGAGCCTGCGCGGGCTGCGCTACCGGGGCATGACACTCGACGTCGAACTGACCGGCGCCGGCAGCCGGGTCCGCTCGTGCACGCTCGACGGACGCGCCGCGGAGCCCGTCGTGGGCGCCGACACGACCGGCCGGCACACGCTCCGCATCGACCTGGAGATCTAGGACCCAAGGCGCGCCCGGACTGCTTCCCGCGCCCGATCCGGCGAGGCCGCGGCGCTGCCTAGCGTCTCAGTCATGGATACGAGCGGACGACTCGAAGAAGCCCTGGAGCGACTCCACACGACGGGACCCGAGCGGCTGGGCAGGCTCACCAACCACGCCCCGATGGTCGTCGAGGCACTCGTGGCGCGCGGCCGGGCGGACGCCGTGCACCGCTGGCTGGACCTGTACCGCGCCAAACTGGAGGACTTCCCGGACCGCGTGGCCCCGGTGACGGACGCCGACTGGCCCTCGGCACTGGGCGATCCGCGCCGGGTGGCGGACTGGATCGCCTACTTCTCCCGCGTCCTGGCCGAACGGCCGTGGCGGGAGGTCCTGGCCGAGTGGTGGCCCCGCCTGCTGCCCGGCATGTACGGCGGCTCCACCCACCCCGTGATCCGCACCGGCCACGCCGTGCGCACCCTGGAAGGCGGCGAGAACGCACCCCGCCTGGCCGAACTCGCCCACGCCCTGGGCTACTGGGCGGCCCGGCACCGGCCCGTGTCCGGGCTCACCACGCTGCCCGCGGCGCCGACGGCCGCGGCCGCCCTGGACGCCGTGCCCGCGCTGCCGAACCCCCAGGGCGGCTTCCCGGCCCGCCTGGCCGCCGTGCGCCGGCTGCCCCGCTGGGCGGACGAGGTGAGCGACCCCGTCGCCGCCCGGGACCGGCTCGCCGAACTCGTCCGGGCGGCGACCCACCGCTACGCCACCCACGGCCACGGCGAGGAGACGATGCTCGTGCACGCCGCGACGGCACCCAACGCCGTGCTGCGGGCCCTGGGTTCACTGCCGCGCGAGCTGTGGGCGCCGAGCCTGCACGCGGCCTGGACGGCGTCCGCGGCGGTCACCGCGATGTACGCCCCCGCCGAGCCGGTCGCCTATACACCCCCGGCGCGGCTCACCGCCCAGGAGATCCTGGACCGGGCCCTGGCGCACGGCGACGAACACGTCCTGAAGTTCACCGACACCGCACTCGACGTCGGCGACGAACAGGCCCTCGCCGCGGCCCAGCGCGCGATCGAACTCAGCGCGCCGCTGGTCTAGCGGCACCGCCGGCGTCTTCCCTCGGGTCCGCCCGCTGCTCCGCACGGTCGTCGAAGCGGACGTGAGCAGCCGGTGTGACGGTGATCGAGCGCCCGGCGTACTGGATGACCGAGAAGGTCGTGTTGTGGTGGGCGATGACCTGAGCGGCCGAGGGCGCAGCACCGGGCGGGCGTTCCGGCGTGGTGTGCCCGTCCGAGACGAGCACCAGGTCGTAGCCCCGGGAGAGCGCGCCGCGGCCGGTGGAGTCGACGCAGTACTCGGTGGCGAAGCCGGTGACGATCACACGGCACACGTCCCGCGCGTCCAGCAGGTCACCGAGCCCGGTGTCGAGGAAGGAGTCCGCGCTGTCCTTGTCCAGCACGGCATCGCCCGGCCGGGGTGCCACCGCCGGATGGACGTCGGTCAGGTCGGCGGGCCCGTCAGGGAGCCGCTGCCGCAGGTAGACGACGGGCACGCCGGCGCAGCGAGCCCGTTCGGCCAGGTCGGCGACCGTGTGCAGGCAGGCCGCGACGTCATGGGCGTCGCTCAGCAAGGCGGTCTGCATGTCGATGACGAGCAGTGCTGTGTCCGGCATCGCCCGAGCCTATCCGGCGCCTCCGGCGAGGTGGGCTCCGAGGGACGTGCGCGCGTACAGCACGAAGTAGCCCTGGCGCCGCCCCTCGATCAGGCCCGCCTCGCGCAGGACCGTCAGATGGGCGGAGACGGTGGAGGGGGCCAGTGCGTGGCGGCGGGCCAGCTCGGTGGTGGAGGCCGGGACGGTGAGGCCGGCCAGGATCGCGGCCCGCCGGCGGCCCAGGAGACGGGCGAGCGCCTCGGGCGGCCGGGGTGGTGGGGCGGTGTGGAGGCGGCCCATGCCGAGAGCGGGGTAGATGACCGTGGGCTGCCAGGGGCGGGCGAAGCCGCTGACGACGTCGGGCCACACGAAGACGCTGGGCATCAGCAGCACGCCGCGGCCGTCGGCGCGCTGGGCCTCGGGCAGGTCGCCGTACATGCGCAGGGTGAGGGTGTGGCCGGCCCAGTCGATGCCGGGGTGCAGCCCCGTCAGCAGGGCGTCCAGGCCGCCGTCGGCCGCCTGCCGGGAGCGGTGGGCGATGTCGGCCTCCAGGACGGCCCGGTGGCGTGGCCAGTCGGGGGCGAGCAGGGCGTGCCAGGCCAGTTCGGTGAGGTCGGCGAGACGGCGCACGGTGCCGGCGGGGTCGTCGAGCGCGGCGCGGCCCGCCGGCGACTCGGCCAGGCCGGGTGTGCAGGCCAGCGAGCGGGCCAGCTCGGTGCGGGCCAGGGCGGGGTCGGTGGCGCGCAGCCGGGCCAGCTCGTCCTCGATGGCGGGGCAGGGGTCGTCGGGGGGTGCGCCGAGGAAGTCGGGGGTGTAGCCGCCGGTGCGGGGGACGAACAGCCACAGGGGGGACAGGTCGAGGCCGGCGAGGGCGCTGCGCATGCGGTGCAGCCACGGGCGGTGGTAGCCGTGCCGGGCCGGCCGGCGCAGCATGCGCAGCGCCTCGTGGGTCTGGCACAGCGGCGAGACGGCGAACCGGCAGCGCGTCAGGTCGGCGGTGCCCAGGTGGAGCGTGAGCGGCAAGACGGCCTCCGTGCGCCCATCCGTTTCGGTCCGGACCGAAACAGTAGAGGCCCCGCCACCGCCACGGCCACGCTGACCCCGGCCGTTCCCGACACCTCGGAGGACCTCTGGATGGGCAGCGTACGTCCGGCCGCCCGGCACCGGGCCGCGATCGTCGCGGCGCTG
The DNA here is from genome assembly GCF_054850255.1 of Streptomyces sp. 7R007. Lineage (NCBI taxonomy): Bacteria > Bacillati > Actinomycetota > Actinomycetes > Kitasatosporales > Streptomycetaceae > Streptomyces > Streptomyces sp. 7R007. Next base: position 27,562 of record NZ_JBTWMV010000056.1, read on the forward strand.
ATGCTGGCGGCGTTCACCTTCAACACCGCCGAGAACCTCCCCACGGGCCTGCTCGCCCTCATGGCCACCGACCTGCGGGTGCCCCTCGCCGCCGTCGGTGTGCTGGTCACGGGGTACGGGCTGACGGTGGCCGCGGTGTCGCTGCCGGTCGCCCATCTCACCCGTTCCGTGCCGCGCCGCCACCTGCTCGCCGGAGTGCTGGGGCTGCTGGCGGCGGCCAGCTGGGTCTCGGCCCTGCCCGCCGTCCCCTATGGCCTGCTGCTGGCGGCGCGGCTGGCGACCGCGCTCGCCCAGGCGCTGTTCTGGGCGGTGATGGGACCGGTCGCGGTGGGGCTGTTCCCGCCCGAACGGCGGGGCCGGGTCGTCGGGCTGCTGTCGGTGGGCGGTTCGCTGGCCACCGTGCTCGGGGTGCCGGCCGGGACGTGGCTGGGCGGACACGACGGCTGGCGGACGCCGTTCGCCGTCCTCGGGGCGCTCGCGCTCGTCTCGCTGGTCGTGCTCGCCGCCCTGCTGCCGACGTCGCGTCCGCAGGAGAGCCACGCGGCCTACGGCGCCGCCCCGGACCGCCGCCGGTTCCTGGTCGTGCTCGCCACCACCGCCCTGTCGGTGACCGGGGCGTTCGCGGGATTCACGTATGTCGTCGTGTTCCTGGACGAGGTCAGCGGCTTCGGCGCGGACGCGGTGAGCGCGGTGCTGTTCGCCTTCGGCGCGGCGGGACTGGCCGGGGTGACGGTGACCGGCCCGCTGCTGGACCGCTTTCCGCGCGCGACGCTGACCGTGCCGGTGGCCGCCCAGGCGGCGGCCCTGCTCGGGCTGTACACGGGCGGCGGCGACCAGGTGGCGGCCGTCGCGCTGCTGATGCTGCTCGGCGCGTCGGTCGGGCCCGTCTTCATGGCGTCGCAGAACCAGGTGCTCCGGGTGGCGCCGGGCCGCACGGAGACCGCCCTCGCGGCCAACTCGGCCGCGTTCAACGTGGGGGTGGCCGCCGGGGCGCTGCTCGGCGCGGGGCTGCTGCCGGTGGCCGGGGTGCGGAGCACGTTCCTGGCCGGCGGTCTGCTCACCCTGGGGGCGCTGGCGGTGCTGACCTGGCGGGTGCCCGTGACCGGGGCGTGCGTAGCGGTCAACGACCGTGGGTAGGAGGTCTGTTCGGTCCTGAATACGGCGGTAGCGCGCGAGTGCATCCGCGCGAAGGTCTATCGTGTCCGCATGTCCGTCCCTGAACTCATCCGTATCGTCTCCCGCGACTCGCCCATGGCGCTCGCTCAGGTGGAGCGTGTCCGCGCCGAGTTGGCCGTCCTGCACCCCGGTGTGCGCACCGAGGTCGTACCGGTGAGGACGACCGGTGACAAGTGGATGGGCGATCTGTCCAAGGTGGAGGGCAAGGGGGCGTTCACCAAGGAGGTGGACGCCGCGCTGCTGGCGGGCGAGGCCGATCTGGCGGTGCACTGCGTCAAGGACGTGCCCGCCGACCGACCGCTGCCGGCCGGCACGACGTTCGCGGCGTTCCTCAAGCGCGACGACATCCGCGACGCCCTGGTCCACCCCGGCGGCCTCACCCTGGACGAGCTGCCCGACGGCACCCGCATCGGCACCTCCTCGGTGCGCCGCGTCGCCCAGCTCGCCGCCACCCACCCGCACCTGGAGTGCGTGCCGTTCCGTGGCAACGCCAACCGGCGGCTGGAGAAGCTGGCGGCGGGCGAGGCGGACGCCCTGCTGCTCGCGGTGTCCGGGCTGGAGCGCATCGACCGCCAGGACGTGATCACCGAGATCCTCTCCCCGGAGACGATGATGCCGCCGATCGGCGCGGGCATCCTCGCCCTGCAGTGCCGGGAGGACGACACCGACCTGATCGACGCGGTCAGCGGGCTCGGCGATCCGGACACCCATCGGGAAGCCACCGCGGAGCGGATGTTCCTGCACGTCCTGCAGGGGCACTGCAACAGCCCCATCGCCGGGTACGCGCGCGTCGATCACGCCGGCGAACTGTCGCTGCGGGCCTGCGTGTTCACCCCGGACGGCAAGACCCGGCTGAACGCCCACGAGTGGGCCGGCCGGCTCGACCCCGCGACCCTGGGCACCTCGGTGGCAGTGGCGCTGCTGCGTCAGGGCGCCCGCGAGATCATCGACGGCATCCCGCACTGAGACGCGCGCGGGATCAGGCGGTGCCCTCTTCCGCCTGGTCCCGTAGGTAGTTGCTGACCTGGCGGGCCAGGCACTCGCGGCCCGCGCCGGACTGCGCGCCCACGGACTCCTCGTGCAGGCCGATGCCTCCCGCCCACAGCCGGCGCTCGGTCCACTCCTCGTCGACCCGCAGCTGCACCTGGACGTCGATCTGGCCGAGCGCGGCCTCCGGGCCGGCCGCGTACAGCACCGCGGTGACCCTACGCAGCGGGTAGACGTCGAAGCCCTCGACGAACTGGGAGTTGCGCCAGTCGATGAACGCGGCCTCGCCGTCGGGCCCGACGCGCACGTCGATCTGGCCGTCCTCCAGGTGGATGCCGAAGTGCCGGCTGCCGCGGTTCTCGACGGTGACGCGGAGACTGAAGTACGTCAGCCCGGCGGCCGCGTCGTCGCGTCCCCGCGGTGGCGCGGCGGCTTCGAGACGGTGGACGCGCAGACGCAGACCGGCATGCTCGTCGTACTCCTGCCAGTCCCCGACCACGTTCGGCTCGTACACAGTCCACCTCTCGACCTCGCAGAGCTGCTTCCTATCTGTGTGCTCTGCGCACTGTCAAATGAGCAGAATGCGCTGTGGCCAGCGAATTCACCCTCTTTGATCGCTGATCAAGCCGTGCGCAGGAAAAACCCGTGCGGCGCACGGTGCGTGCGCGGGCGGACGCGTGCCGCACATCACGTTCCGGGTGGCCGGATTTCACCGGGCCAGCCGGCCCAGGAGCGAGGAGGCGGCGGTGATGCCGAGCGCCGCGGCCACCGCCAGCACACCGAAGTCCAGGGCGATGTGGGCGTGCGTGCCGAGCAGCAGACCGCGCAGGGCGTCGACCTGGTAGCTCAGGGGGTTGACCTTGCTGACGGCCTGGAGCCAGCCCGGCATCACCGAGACCGGGTACAGGGCGTTGGAGCCGAAGAAGAGGGGCATGGTGATGGCCTGGCCGAAGCCCATCAGCCGGTCGCGGCTGAGCACGATCCCGGCGATGGTCATCGACAGGCAGGAGAAGAAGGCCGATCCGAGGATCACGACGGCGGCGACGCCGAGCAGCTTCAGCGGGTTCCAGGTGAGCGCCACGCCGAGCAGCGCGGCGATGATGACCACGACGATGGCCTGGATCAGCGACTTCACCCCGGCCGCGAAGGCCTTGCCGGTGATCAGCGCGGAGCGCGGGGTGGGGGTGACCAGCAGTTTGTTGAGGATGCCGGCGTCCCGCTCCCAGATGATCTGGATGCCGTAGAAGATGGCGATGAACATCGCGGACTGGGCGATGATCCCCGGTGCCAGATAGTCGATGTAGGGGATGCCTGCGGTGGGGATCGCCTTGATCCGGGTGAAGGTCTGACCGAAGATCATCAGCCACAGGGCGGGCTGGACCGCGCGGGTGTACAGCTCGGTGCGGTCGTGGCGGATCTTCTGCAGTTCCACCGCGCACATCGCCAGGACGCGGGCGGGCAGCAGGCGCCAGCCGGCGCGCGGCTGGGGCGGCCTGAGCAGCAGGTGGATGCCGTCAGCCGACGCGGTGTGCGGTACGGCGGGTGCTTCGGACATCGCGGAAACCTCCTGACTGGTCGTCGAGGCCGCTGCCGGCGACATCGCGGAAGACGTCCTCCAGAGTGGGCAGGGTGTCCAGGCCCCGGCGCTCGGCGAGGCCCTGGCGGAGCTCGGCCGGGGTGCCCAGGGCACGGATGCGGCCGCGGTGCATGAGGCCGACGCGGTCGCAGTACTGGTCGGCCTCGTCCATGTAGTGGGTGGTGACCAGGACGGTCATGCCGGTGGCGGCGCGCACGGCGTTGATGTGGTCCCACACGCCGGTGCGGGCGATCGGGTCGAGGCCGATGGTCGGCTCGTCCAGGATGAGCAGCCGGGGGGCGCTGACCAGGGCCTGGGCGAGTTCGAGCCGGCGCACCATGCCGCCGGAGTAGGTGCCGGCCAGCCGGTCGGCGGCGTCGGTGAGGTCGACGGCGGCCAGCGCCTGCCCGACACGCTCGGCGCGCTCGCGGCGGGGTACGTCGAAGACGCGGGCGAACAGGGAGACGTTCTCGCGTCCGGTCAGGCTCGCGTCGGCGGACAGCTGCTGGGGGACGTAACCCAGCAGGCGCCGTACCGCCATCCGCTCCGCGGCCGCGTCGTGGCCGAAGACGCGGACCATGCAGGCCGGGACCGGCAGCAGGGTGGTGATGCAGCGGATCGCGGTGGTCTTTCCGGCGCCGTTGGGGCCGAGCAGTCCGAAGACCTCGCCCTCGGCCACCGTCAGGTCGAGTCCGTCCACCGCGTTGGTCTCCGCGAAGGCGTAGGCGAGGCCCGTGCAGGTGACGGCCTCCGTCCGCTCGCCGGCGGGGTCCCGTGTCATGTCTCCTCGGCCTCCTCGGGCAGGGTGTCGGCCAGCTTGTGCAGGGCGGGGATCGCCGCGCGCAGGGCTTCGCGGTCCGCCTCGTCGAGGCGGGCGAGCCCGTCGCGGACGAGTTCGGCGCGCCGTTTGCGCCACTCGCCGATCCGGGCCTCGGCCGCGGGGGTCGGCAGCAGTCGGGCGGCCCGCCGGTCGGCGGGGTCGGTTTCGCGGACCAGGAAGCCCTGCCGGGAGAGCTGGTTGACCAGCGTCGACACCGAGTTGCCGGCCAGGTGCAGTTCCCGGGCGGCGTCCGAGATGCCGATGCCGGGGCGGGCGAGCACGAGGCGCAGCAGCTCCACCTCGGCGCCGCGCAGCTGGGGGTCGATCTGGCGGCGCAGGCGGCGCCGGATCAGCCGCTGGACGCCGATGAGGGCGTCCATCAGCTCGTCGGGGAAGGTCTTCGGTTCCACACGGGGAGATTACCTCTGTAGCAGAGGTAACGAACCCCAAGGATTGGTCAAGGAGAGGCCGCCCTCGCCGCGTATTTCCCGGACGGAATTCTTTGATTTCGCGGCGCGCACCGCGTGTTGGGAATTCGGGCGACGATTCATCACCGCCCGGTCGCGAAGTGTCACCGTATTCGGAAAGTGTTTTGAGACTGTTTTGGAGTCCCGTTCGCCGGGAATGCGCATTTCAGTGCTTCGGACAGGAGGCACGTCCATGGGAGCCGGTCAGGCCCGGATGTCCTCCGTCCCGGGTCCGCGTCCGCGTCTCCCGTGGAGTCTGTCCAATCAGCACCGGCTGAGGGAGGTGCGCGCGATGCGCGGCACCACCAGTACAAGGGCCCATCCGCACGACGACGCGCCCGACACCGCCGAGGCCTTCGAACGGCTCGCGGGGATGCCCGAGGGCCCGCAGCGCAAGACCCTGCGGGACGAACTCGTCCAGACCTGGCTGCCCATGGCCGAGCGGATCGCCGTCCGCTTCCGGGGCCGCGGCGAGAGCCTGGAGGACCTCTACCAGGTGGCGGCGCTCGGCCTGGTCAAGGCCGTCGACCACTACGACCCCTCCCGCGGCCACGCCTTCGAGGCGTACGCGGTGCCCACCATCACGGGCGAGATCAAGCGGCACTTCCGCGACCACATGTGGACGCTGCACGTACCGCGCCGGGTCCAGGACCTGCGCAACCGGGTACGGCACGCGGCGAAGGAGCTGTCGCAGACCACCTCGGGCCGCGCCCCGACCGTCTCGGAGATCGCCGCGCACACGCGGCTGAGCGAGGACGAGGTGCGCGTCGGGATGGAGGCCCTGGACTGCTTCTCCGCGCTGTCCCTGGACGCCGAGATGCCCGGCACCGACGGCTACGCGCTCGGCGACGCGCTCGGCGGCTGCGATCCGGCGTACGACGTCGTCGTCGACCGGGTGGCCGTGGCACCCTGTCTCCAGGCGCTGCCCGAGCGCGAGCGGACCATTCTCTACCTGCGCTTCTTCCGGGGGATGACACAGAGCCGCATCGCGGATCAGCTCGGCATCTCGCAGATGCACGTCTCCCGTCTGCTCAGCGGCTGCTTCGCCCAGCTGCGCGAGGAACTGCTCGCGCAGACCGGCTGACCGGCTGGCCGGCGCCGGCGGGGGCGTCCTCAGTCCTGGGGCCGTACGCCGGGGATCTGCGTGGGGCCGTGCCGGTCGATGGCCTCTTCCAGTTCGGCGCGTATCTCCGGCGGCATCACGCCGTCGCGGCCCCAGACGAGGATGAGGTCGGCGACGTGGCGCAGCTTGATGTTGGTGTGCTGGGAGACGTCCTTGAGCACCTCCCACGCCTGGTCCGGGGAGACCCGGCCCAGCGCCACCACCATGCCGATGGCCTGGTCCACGACGGCGTGCGAGGCGACCGCCTCCTTCAGCTGCGCGATCTCCTCCTGCAACGCGAAGACGCGGTCCGCCTCGTCACCGGGCTCGTACCGTTCTGCTGTCACGCCTCCATCCTGGTCACTCGCCGCTGCCCCTGCCACCGGACGGGGGACGGCTCGCACACCGTTTCGGCCGCGCCCGCGGGGTACTCGGCAGGCGCTCGGAGCGGTTCCGGTTGGACACTGGTGGCAGACCGGTGGCCGCCGGTCGACGAGACCAGGACGCGACTGCCATGAATCACGACTCCGCACGTCCCAGTGCCCCCAAGACCGTCGTCTCCACCCACTCCGTGTTCGGGGCCCCCTGCTGGGTGAGTCTGACCAGCCGCGACCTGGAGGCCACCGAGGACTTCTACTCCGCCGTGCTGGGCTGGCAGTGGCGCTCGGCCCGGCTCGGCGACCGGTTCCGGATGGCCCTGGTGGACGGCACGCCGGTGGCCGGGATCGCCGCGGTGGCCTCGATGTGGCAGATGGCGGTGGCGTGGACGCCGTACTTCGCCGTGCCCAGCGCCGACGACGCCGTCAGCCGGGTGCAGGAGCGCGGCGGCACGGCGGCGGTCGGCCCCCTCTCCTTCCCGCCCGGCCGGGCGGCGCTGCTGGCCGACCGCGACGGAGCCACCTTCGGCATCTGGGAGGGCGAGCTCCCCTCCGACTGGGAGACCTGGCGCCGCGCCTCCCCGGCCTTCATCCGGCTGCACACCCGGGACGCCTTCGACGCGGCGATCTTCTACGGCGAGGTCCTGGACTGGGCGTCGGAGCGCCCGGGCTGCTGCGAGGTCCGCTACGAGGGCGGCGAGGTCGTGCTGCGCAGTCAGGGCGACGTGGTGGCGCGGATCCAGTCGGGCGCCCTGGGCGCGGCCCCCGACCCGACGATCCGGCCGCACTGGCAGATCCACTTCGCCGTCGAGGACGTCACGGCCTGTGTGCGGGCCGCCGAGCGGCACGGCGGCAGCGTGCTGTCGAAGGCGAGCGACGAGGCGGTGCTGCGGGACTCGGACGGGGCGCAGTTCACCGTCACCTCGCACCGCGAGCGCTGAGCGCTCCCGGGTCCGGGCTCCCGCCGCGGCTCGCCCCCAGGCCGGGCATCAGCTCCGCCAGCCGTTCGAGCTGCTCGCGCTGGGAGCGCAGGTCCAGGGCGGCGAGGCGGGCGACGAGATGCCGGGCGCCGGCGGCGACGTACCGCCCCAGCCGGTGCGTCACCTGTGCGGCGGAACCGTTGACCACCGCCTGGATGCGCTCCAGTTCCTCCAGCGGCATGCCGTAGGCGGCCCGGGCGTAGGCGTCCAGGGCCCGGCGGCCGCTCTCGGCGTCGTCGTCGACGCGCACCGTGACGAACAGGGCGGGGGTGATGTCCGCTTCCGCGCGCCCGGCACCGGCCGCCGCCGCACGCACCGCGCGCAGGCCGGTTGCGTAGTCGGCGGGTTCGGGCGGGTAGGGCAGCCATCCGTCGTAGAGACGGCCCGTCCGGGCCAGCGCCGCGGGGGTCGCGCCGCCGAGCCAGATCGGCGGGCCGCCGGTGCGGTACGGCCTGGTCGCGGGCGGCAGGCCGGTGAAGCGCAGGATGTCGCCGTGGAAGGAGTCGGCGCCGCTCCACAGGGCCCGCCACAGGGCGACCGTGTCGTCCAGGCGGGTGAAGCGGTTGGCCCACGGCACCTCGGACAGGGCGTAGAAGGGCCGGCCGAAGCGGCCGGGGAAGCCGGCGCCGACGGTCACGGTGAGCCGGCCGCCGGTCAGCAGGTCGATCGACGCCAGTGACTGCGCGGTCTGCACGGGGCGGCGCAGGAAGGGCAGCAGCGCGGCCGTGCCGAGCGTCACGGTCTCGGTGGCCGGGGCGAGCGCGGCCAGCATCGTCAGCGCCTCGATGCGCGGGCTGATCAGGGAGTCGTTGACGAACAGCGAGGAGAAGCCGGAGCGTTCGGCGTGGCGGGCGAGGGCGACCAGCTCGCGCGGGTCGTCGTGCGGGCCCCACTGGGCGGTTCCGGTCGGGAGCAGTACACCGATGTCCATGCCGGTGATGGTCACCAGCCGCGCGGGGCGCGGCAATTCCCGGCGGGGAATGGCCGCGCGCCCGCGAAGCCGTCAGGTGCCGCCGCGTGAGGGCCGGGAGAGCAGGACGAGGCTGCGGGGCGCCACGGTCATCTCGGTGCCCGCCTTGTGCTCCGCCTCGTCCGGGGCGCCCTGCACCTCGGCGGTGTCGAGGAGGGTGGTCCAGCGCTCGCCGTAGGTGACGTCGGGCAGGCGGAAGTCGACCGGCTCCCAGTAGCTGTTGAACAGCAGCAGGAAGGAGTCGTCCACCACGGGCCGCCCGCAGCAGTCCGGTTCGACGATGGCGTCGCCGTTGAGGAAGACCCCGACCGAGTGCGCGTCGGCGCGCTCCCAGTCGTCCTCCGTCATCTCCCGCGCGTCCGGCGCGAGCCACACCAGGTCGGGCAGCGGCTGGTCGGCGTGCGTGGCCGTCTCGCCGCGGAAGAACCGGCGCCGGCGCAGCACGGGGTGCGCGGCCCGCAGGCCGATGACGTACCGCACGAAGTCGGCGAGGTCGCGCTGTTCCTCGGTCAGCCGCCAGTCGATCCAGGAGACGTCGTTGTCCTGGCAGTAGGCGTTGTTGTTGCCGCGCTGGGTGCGGCCGAGCTCGTCGCCGTGGCACAGCATCGGGATGCCCTGCGACAGCAGCAGCGTGGCCAGGAAGTTGCGCTGCTGGCGGGCGCGCAGCTCCAGCACGGCGGGGTTGTCGCTCTCGCCCTCCGCGCCGCAGTTCCAGGACCGGTTGGTGCTCTCGCCGTCCCCGTTGTCCTCGCCGTTGGCCTCGTTGTGCTTGTCGTTGTACGAGACGAGGTCGCGCAGGGTGAACCCGTCGTGGGCGGTGACGAAGTTGACGCTGGCGCGCGGGCGGCGCCGGTTGTGCTGGTACAGGTCGGAGGAGCCGGTCAGCCGGGAGGCGAACTCGCCCAGCGTGTGCGGCTCCGCGCGCCAGAAGTCCCGTACGGCGTCCCGGTACTTTCCGTTCCACTCCGACCACAGCGGCGGGAAGTTGCCGACCTGGTAGCCGCCCTCGCCGACGTCCCAGGGCTCGGCGATCAGCTTCACGCGGCTGATCACCGGGTCCTGCTGGATGAGGTCGAAGAACGCCGAGAGCCGGTCCACCTCGTGGAACTGCCGGGCCAGGGTGGCCGCGAGGTCGAAGCGGAAGCCGTCGACGTGCATCTCGGTGACCCAGTACCGCAGCGAGTCCATGATCAGCTGCAGGACGTACGGGTGCCGCATCAGCAGGCTGTTGCCGGTGCCGGTGGTGTCGTAGTAGTGCGCCCAGTCGCCGTCCACCAGCCGGTAGTAGGAGGCGTTGTCGATGCCGCGGAAGGAGAGCGTGGGCCCGTTCTCGTTGCCCTCGGCGGTGTGGTTGTAGACGACGTCGAGGATGACTTCGAGGCCGGCCGCGTGCAGCGCCTTGACCATCGACTTGAACTCGTTGACCTGCTGGCCGCGGGTGCCGTGGGCGGCGTAGCCGTTGTGCGGCGCGAAGAAGCCGATGGTGTTGTAGCCCCAGTAGTTGGCCAGGCCGCGGTCCTGGAGCACGCCGTCGTGGACGAACTGGTGCACCGGCATCAGCTCCACCGCCGTGACGCCGAGCGAGACCAGGTGCTCGACCACGGCCGGGTGCGCGAGACCGGCGTAGGTGCCGCGCAGCGCGTCCGGGACGTCCGGATGGGTGCGGGTCAGACCGCGGACGTGGGCCTCGTAGATGACGGTTTCCGCGTACGGCCGCCGCGGCGGGCGGTCGTCGCCCCAGTCGAAGTACGGGTCGGTCACCACACCCAGCATCGAGTGCCCGGCGCTGTCGGCCGGGGAGGGGCCGCCGGGCGTGCGCTCGTACAGGGAGGCGTGGTTGTCGATCTGCCCGTCCACCGCTTGGGCGTACGGGTCGAGGAGAAGTTTCCGCGGATTGCACCGGTGGCCGAGTTCCGGCTGCCAGGGCCCGTGCACCCGGTAGCCGTAGCGCTGTCCGGGGGTCACCCCGGGCAGGTAGCAGTGCCAGACGAATCCGTCCGCCTCGGTCACCGGGACGCGGCGCTCGGCGCCGTCGTCGTCCACGAGGACGAGCTCGACGTGCTCGGCGACCTCACTGAAGAGGGCGAAGTTGGTGCCCTGGCCGTCGTAGGCGGCACCCAACGGGTAGGGGTGCCCGCTCCACGCGGGCACCCCTGCCTTCCGGCGTCGTCGAGCCGTCACCGGGCGTCCTCCAGGACACGGCCGGCCAGGGCGGCGACGGGGACCTCGCGGGGCACCTGGAGCACCTCGCGCAGGCTGGGCGCCGGTGCCGTGGGCACCAGCGGGACGCGTTCGCCGGCGCGGGCGCGCTGCGAGAACCAGATGACCTTGCTGCCGGTGTCCGTGGCGCAGCAGCCCCATCCGTCGCTCGTCGCCGCGATCCGCTCCAGGCAGGCGCGCAGGTCCTGGTCCGGGCGGAGTTCGGTGTCGTTCTCCCCGACGGCGGTGATCAGGTGCTGACCGTTCCACCACATCTCGACCGAGGTGTTCTTGTCCGTGGCGTGCTCGTCGATGGCCGTCAGCAGCAGCTCCACGCTGTGGCGGACGGGCTCCACGAGGGTCTCGAGGTCCCAGTAGCGGAGGTGTGCGGCCAGGATGCGGCTGACCTGTCCCACCCGTTCCGGGCTGACTTCCACGTCGAGGTGGTAGTAGCAGGGCACTGCGGTCTTCATCGTCGTTGGCTCCTCACCGGCGAGGCTCCGCCTCTCCCCGTCCCCGCGGGACGGACCCCGAACGCGAAGCGTGAGCATTGATCGCTTCTGAGTCACCACCAGCCTGGGGGTGCTACGCCATTCGTGCAACACGAGCACACCACCGAGGTGGTTGAAGATCCAACAAGACGCTGAGTCGTCCTGCGTGCACCATGTGTGAAGACCTCTCTGCCTGTCATGCCCTTTGAGTGCGGAAAGTGAGCGGCGCCATGCTGCTACCGGCCAAGGCCGAAGTCGCCCGCCAGCTGCGGCGGTACCGGGCCTGGGAACGCGTGATGCTCGCGTCCCCCGGGGACCTCGCGGTGCGGGCCACCTTCGAGGACTCGGGCTACACCCTCTGCGTGCTGATGGGAAAACGCTGCGCGCGCGAGGCCGCGGACGCAGCCGAGCGGTATCTGCGCTGCAGCCTCGTCACCTACCTCCAGGAAGAGGAGACCGGGACGCGGCGGGAGGGGGCGGGCCGGCACGGGCCGCCCGCCGTGGCGCACGGTTCACCCGTCGGGAGCTAGTGCTTCCGGCGCAGTTTCGTATCCCCCGGCCGGGCCATCGGGCCCGGCCTCGTGCACGGCGGAGGTGACACCCATGAGTTCGATCCCGGCCATCGGCCGTATTCCGGTGCGAGACGTCCATCCGGTCGTCGAGTGCGGCAGGCGCCCGGCGAAGGCGGTCGAGGGCGAAACGTTCGAGGTCACC
>NZ_JBTWMV010000057.1:0-39109 GCF_054850255.1 Streptomyces sp. 7R007
CGACCTTCACCAGCGCCTCGCCGGGGCCGGGGTCGGGCACCACGATCGTCTCCAGGCCGACGGGGGCGCCCTTGCGCCGCGCGACGACTGCACGGACCCGGTGAGCCATGGCCACTCCTCCGCTGGTACGGAATCAGGGACTGATGTTGCTCATTACGGCACACATCTCACGTGCCGCAACACAGCATCGAGGAGCGCCGACCGGTGGTCAAGAGTGCGGACGCGGCGCGCGTCCGGGCATGCCGAACGCCCCCCGGAGCGGTCCGTCACCACGGGCGGTACGGACACCCCGGGGGGCGATGTGCTGCTGGCGGGCGCGTCGGTCAGGCGAGGGAGAGGAACAGCTTCTCCAGCCGGGCCCGCATCTGCGTGGAGTCCCGCGCGTCGGGATCGTCACCGGCCATGCACTGCTCCAGACCGGTCGCGATGATCGAGAACCCGGCCCGGTCCAGGGCGCGGGAGACCGCCGCGAGCTGCGTGACCACGTCCTCGCAGTCCCGGCCCTCCTCGATCATCCGGATCACCCCGGCGAGCTGGCCCTGCGCGCGCCGCAGCCGGTTGAGCGCCGACTTCAGCTCATCCGCCGACATGTCGAGTTGCACGCTTTCCTCCTCATGTATACCCCCGCCGGTATCCTACCCGCAGGGGCAACATGCGTCGGAAGCCATCTGTTCCGCGGCGCTCAGGCCAGCTCGACCAGCAGGTCACCGCCCTCCACCTGCTGGATGCGGTTGATGGCCAGCCGGGAGACCGTACCCGCCTTCGGCGCGGTGATCGTGGCCTCCATCTTCATCGCCTCGATGGTGGCCACGGTCGCCCCGGCCGCCACCTCGTCGCCCTCGGTGACCGCGAGCGTGACCACGCCGGCGAACGGAGCCGCCACGTGCGCGGGGTTGGACCGGTCGGCCTTCTCGGTGACCGGGACGTCGGAGGCGGCCGCCTTGTCGCGTACCTGGATCGGCCGGAGCTGGCCGTTGAGGGAGGACATCACCGTGCGCATGCCGCGCTCGTCGGCCTCGCCGATCGCCTGCAGCTCGATGAGCAGCCGCACACCGGGTTCGAGGTCGACGGCGTACTCCTTGCCCGGGCGCAGACCGTAGAAGAAGTCCTTGCTGTCCAGCACGCTGGTGTCGCCGTAGGCCTGCCGGTGGGCGTCGAAGTCGCGGGTCGGGCCGGGGAAGAGCAGCCGGTTGAGCGTGGCCCGCCGCGTCTTCTCCAGGCCCTCGCGGTCCTGAGCGGTCAGCTCCTGCACCGGCTTGGCCTCGGCCCGGCCCTGCAGCGCCCTGGTGCGGAACGGCTCCGGCCAGCCGCCGGGCGGGGTGCCGAGCTCGCCGCGCAGGAAGCCGATCACCGAGTCCGGGATGTCGAAGCGGTTCGGCTCCGCCTCGAAGTCCTCCGGCGTGACGTCCGCGCCGACCAGGTGCAGGGCGAGGTCGCCGACCACCTTGGACGACGGGGTGACCTTGACCAGGCGGCCGAGGATGCGGTCGGCCGCCGCGTACATCGCCTCGATCTCCTCGAAGCGGTCGCCGAGGCCGAGCGCGACGGCCTGGGTGCGCAGGTTGGAGAGCTGGCCGCCGGGGATCTCGTGGTGGTAGACGCGCCCGGTCGGGGAGGCGAGGCCCGCCTCGAAGGGGGCGTAGACGCGCCGGACGCTCTCCCAGTACGGCTCCAGGTCGCCGACCGCCTGGAGGTCCAGGCCGGTGGGGCGCGGCGAGTGGTCGGTCGCGGCGACGATGGCCGACAGCGACGGCTGGGACGTCGTGCCGGCCATGGAGGCGACCGCGCCGTCCACCGCGTCGGCGCCGGCCTGGATCGCGGCGAGGTAGGTGGCGAGCTGGCCGCCCGCGGTGTCGTGGGTGTGCAGGTGCACCGGCAGGTCGAACTCGCTGCGCAGCGCGGAGACGAGCTTCGCGGCGGCCGGGGCGCGCAGCAGGCCCGCCATGTCCTTGATCGCCAGGATGTGCGCGCCGGCCTGGACGATCTGCTCGGCGAGCCGCAGGTAGTAGTCGAGGGTGTACAGCCGCTCGTTCGGGTCGGACAGGTCGGAGGTGTAGCACAGGGCGACCTCGGCGACCGCGGTCCCCGTCTCGCGTACGGCGTCGATGGCCGGGCGCATCTGGCCGACGTCGTTGAGGGCGTCGAAGATGCGGAAGATGTCGATGCCGGTGGCGGCGGCCTCCTGGACGAAGGCGTCGGTCACCTCGGTCGGGTAGGGGGTGTAGCCGACGGTGTTGCGGCCGCGCAGCAGCATCTGGAGGCAGAGGTTGGGCACCGCCTCGCGCAGGGCGGCCAGCCGCTCCCAGGGGTCCTCGGCGAGGAAGCGCAGGGCGACGTCGTAGGTCGCGCCGCCCCAGCACTCCAGGGAGAGCAGCTCGGGCAGGGTCCGCGCCACGACCGGGGCCACGGCGAGCAGGTCCTTGGTGCGCACGCGGGTGGCCAGCAGGGACTGGTGGGCGTCGCGGAAGGTGGTGTCGGTGATGCCGATGGTGGGCGACGTGCGCAGCCAGCCGGCGAAGCCCTCGGGGCCGAGCTCGACCAGGCGCTGGCGGGAACCGGCGGGCGGCTCGCCGGCGGGCAGCGGCGGCAGCTTGGTGACCGGGTCGATCAGCTCGGGCCGCTCGCCGTGCGGCTTGTTGACGGTGACGTCGGCCAGGTAGGTCAGCAGCTTGGTGCCGCGGTCGGCCGAGGAACGGGCCGTGAGCAGGTGCGGGCGCTCCTCGATGAACGACGTCGTCACGCGCCCGGCCTGGAAGTCGGGGTCGTCCAGGACCGCCTGCAGGAACGGGATGTTGGTGGCGACACCGCGGATGCGGAACTCGGCGACGGCACGCCGGGCCCGGCCGATCGCGGCCCGGAAGTCCCGGCCCCGGCAGGTGAGCTTGACCAGCATCGAGTCGAAGTGCGCGCTGATCTCCGTACCGGCGTGGGTCGTTCCGCCGTCCAGGCGGATGCCGGAGCCGCCGGGCGAGCGGTAGGCGCTGATGCGGCCGGTGTCGGGGCGGAAGCCGTTGGCGGGGTCCTCGGTGGTGATGCGGCACTGGAGGGCGGCGCCGTGCAGCCGGACCGTCTCCTGGGACAGGCCCAGGTCGGCGAGGGTCTCCCCGGAGGCGATGCGCAGCTGGGCCTGGACCAGGTCGACGTCGGTGACCTCCTCGGTGACCGTGTGCTCGACCTGGATGCGCGGGTTCATCTCGATGAAGACGTGGTTGCCGTCGCGGTCGAGCAGGAACTCCACGGTGCCCGCGTTGCGGTAGCCGATCTCGCGGGCGAAGCGGACGGCGTCGGCGCAGATGCGCTCGCGCAGCTCCGGATCGAGGTTGGGTGCCGGGGCGAGCTCGATGACCTTCTGGTGGCGGCGCTGGAGCGAACAGTCGCGCTCGAAGAGGTGGATGACGTTGCCCTCGCCGTCGGCGAGGATCTGCACCTCGATGTGGCGGGGGTCGACGACGGCCTTCTCCAGGAAGACGGTGGAGTCGCCGAACGCGGACGCCGCCTCGCGGGAGGCCGCCTCGATGGACTCGCGCAGCGCGGCCGGGTCCTCCACGCGCCGCATGCCGCGGCCGCCGCCGCCCGCGACGGCCTTCACGAACACCGGGAAGCCGATCTCCTCGGCGGCGCGGACCAGTTCGTCCACGTCGTCGGAGGGGGCGGAGGAGCCCAGCACGGGGACGCCGGCGGCGCGGGCGGCGGCCACGGCGCGCGCCTTGTTGCCGGTCAGCTCCAGGGTGTCGGCGCCGGGGCCGACGAAGGTGATGCCGGCCTCCTCGCAGGCGCGCGCCAGCTCGGGGTTCTCCGACAGGAAGCCGTAGCCGGGGTAGACGGCGTCCGCTCCCGCCCGCCGGGCGGCGCGCACGATCTCCTCGACCGACAGGTACGCCCGCACGGGATGGCCGGGCTGGCCGATCTCGTACGCCTCGTCGGCCTTGAGGCGGTGCAGCGAGTTGCGGTCCTCGTGCGGGAAGACGGCGACGGTCCGTGCACCCAGCTCATATCCGGCGCGGAACGCCCTGATCGCGATCTCACCACGGTTGGCGACCAGCACCTTGCGGAACATCGCCGCTCCCTTCAGCCTGCCGATGGACGTCCCCCATGGTGTCGGTGACATGCCCTCCTGGCCATGTGAGCCGGGCCACTCAAGGGGTGATGTCGGAGGCCGCTTTGTTGATCGCCTCGCGGATGCGGGAGTAGGTGCCGCAGCGGCAGACGTTCTCGACGGAGTCGATGTCGGCGTCGGTGGGGCGGGGCGTGCGCTTGAGCAGGGCGACCGCGGCCATGATCTGGCCGGGCTGGCAGAAGCCGCACTGGGAGACGTCGCAGTCGATCCACGCCTGCTGCACCGGGTGCAGGGTGTCGCCGTCGGCCAGTCCCTCGATCGTGGTGACCTCGCGGCCGGCGCACTCGCCCACCTCGACGACGCAGGGCTGGATCTCCTCGCCGTCGAGATGGCTGGTGCAGGCCCGGCAGACGCCGACCCCGCAGCCGTACTTGGGGCCGGTGACGTGCAGCAGGTCGCGCAGGACCCACAGCAGGGGCATGTCGGCGGGGGCGTCGACGGTGACGGTCCGGCCGTTGAGGCGGAAGGAGTGGGAGGGCATCGGCACCTTCTCAGAAGTCCAGCGGGAAGCGGCGGGGCCGGGTGCCCGTGGCGCGGGCGTAGGCATTGGCGACGGCTGCGGAGGCGGCCGGCACGCCGAGTTCGCCGGCCCCGCCGGGCTCCCGCGTGGACGGCATGACGTGCGCCTCGAAGTGCAGCGGGGCGTGCCGCTGGCGGGCCCAGCGGAAGTCCGCGAAGCTGCCCTCGCGCACGGCGCCCCGGTCGATGTGCAGGCCCGCCGTCAGGACCGTGGAGATGCCGTCGATCGCTGTGCCCATGAGCTGGGCCTGGAGTCCGCGCGGGTTGACGGCCGTGCCGACGTCGGCGGCCATCACCACCGTGGTCACACGGGGCTGCTTCGGGTCGGTGGCGTCGATCTCGGCCAGGCAGGCCACGCAGGACCCGTACTCCTCGTGCACCGCGACGCCCTGCGCGTGCCCGTGGGGCAGTGCGCGGCCCCACCGCCCGGCGGCGGCGACCTTGTCCAGTACGGCCCGCACGGCCTTGCTCCGCAGTGTCGTACGCCGGAAGGCGACCGGGTCCCGGCCCAGGTGCCGTGCCACCTCGTCGACGAGGATCTCCTGGGCCGTGCGGACCGTCCCGGAGTCCACCGAACGCCAGGCGCCCAGCGGCATCGCGAGCCCGATCCCGCCCGAGTCGGCGGAGATCCGGCCGAAGTCGTACAGGCCGGAGTCGCTCGGCAGCGGTGCCGCGGCCTGGTTGGCGGTCGCCTTGCCGCCGGACGACTCGCTCACCGAGGCCGTCATGTGGGCGAAGGCCACCACTCTCCCGCCGGCGAGACTGGCCCGGACGCGGTGGTGGTCGGCCGGGCGCATCCGGCCGTGCCGGGTGTCGTCGTCGCGGGTCCACATCAGCTTGACCGGCCGGTGGGCCGCCTTGGAGACGAGGGCCGCCTCGATCGCGGCGTCGAAGTTCAGCCGCCGCCCGAACGAGCCGCCGCCGCGCACGACATGGACCCGCACCTTGGCGGCGGGCAGTCCGAGCTCCGCGGCGATGGCGTCCCGGGCGTCCATGGGGGTCTGCGAGGAGAACCAGAGCTCGGCCGAGTGCGCCCGTACGTCCGCGATCGCGGTCAGCACCTCCATCGGGGCGTGGCTGACGAAGGCGAACTCGAACTCGCCCTCCACCTGCGTCGATCCGTGGGGCGGAGCGCCCAGGCGGGGGACGGCGGCCCGCAGCCGGGCGCGGATGTCCGCGTCGGACAGACCCGCCGACGGTCCCGGTGCCCAGCTGATCCGCAGGGCGTCGCGGGCCTTGAGAGCGTGGTGGAAGGTGTCGGCGACGACGGCGACGCCGCCGGGCACCCGGACGACGGCGTGTACGCCGGGCAGGGCGCGGGCCGCGCGGTCGTCCACCGAGACGGCCCTCCCGCCGAGCGTCGGCGGCCGGGCCACCACGGCCGGCTTCGCCCCGGCCACAGTGAGGTCCCCAGTGTAGGCGGCCCGACCCGTGACGATGTCCCGGGCGTCGATCCGGGTGGTCGGCCGTCCGATCACCCGGTGCCGGGAGCCCGGTTTCGGCTCCGCGGGCACGGCCGTACGGCGGATGCGGGCCGCTTTCCTCGTCAGGATCCCGAAGTCGGCCCTCCGGCCGTCCGGGGCGACGACCGCCGTGTCGCGGGTGTGCAGGCTCCGGGCGGGCAGGCGCCACTGCCTGGCGGCCGCGGTGACCAGACGCGCGCGGGCGGTGGCGGCGAGCTGCCGGACCGGGCCGTACAGCGAGCCGACCGAGTTCGAGCCGCCCGTGTACTGGTTGCCCTTGGCGCGGGCGTCGGCGAGCGGGATGTCGACGTCGGCGAGGCGGGCGTCCAGTTCCTCGGCGACCATCATGGCGACGGCGGTCGTGATGCCCTGGCCGACCTCGACCCGCGGCAGCCGTACGACGACCCGGTTGGCCTCGGTCACCTCCAGGACGAGCATCTCCTCGTCGGTGCCGGTGACCAGCACGTCCGAGGCGGGCTCCGCGCCGTCCGCGGGGGCCGCGTCGCAGCCCAGCGGGGCCGCGACGACGAGCGTCGAGGCGGCCACGGACCAGACCACGAACCTGCGGCGCGACCACCCCTCGGCGGCCGGTGACTCCATGCGGTCCACCCCACCAACTCCTCTCGGTCAACCCGTAGGAGGGATGCGCCGATCTGTGGGTTGCCTGTGGGAGGCTCTGGCTGCGCGACAGCCGCCGCCCCCTACCCGGAGGACCGCCATGGCCGACGCCAGTTCCCCGGCCCGTGCCACCAGCCTGCTGGGGCGCCCCAGACTGTGGCTGGTGCCCACCGTCCTGACCGGACTGCTCGCCTTCCTGTTGTCGCTGCTCTACATGGGCGGCATCGTCAACCCGCAGGGTGACCTGCACCGGCTGCCGATCGGACTCGTCAACGCCGACACCGGCAGGCCGCCGGCCGGGCAGCGGCAGAACGCGGGCACGCGGATCGCCGCCGCCGTCACCTCCGGCGGATCCGGCAAGGCCGCCTGGCGCACGCTCACCCGGGCGCAGGCCCAGGACCAGCTCGACTCGGGCCGGATCTACGGCGCCCTGGTCATCCCCGCCGACTTCACCGCGTCGGTCACCGCGCTCACCACGAGCGGTGCCACGGCACGGCCGACGCTGACGGTGCTCACCAACCCCGGCAAGGGCAGCCTGGGTTCGTCGCTCGCGAGTCAGATCACCACGCAGGCCGCGCACCAGGCCTCGCTAAGCCTCGGCCGGCAGCTCACGGGGGCCGTGTCCGGGGCCGACTCGCGCACCAGGCTGCTGCTGGCCGACCCGGTGACCGTCGTCAGCCAGGTCGGCCACCCGGTCGGCGACCACAGCGGCCTGGGCCTGACCGCGTTCTACTACACGCTGCTGCTGGTGCTGGCCGGCTTCCTGGGCGGCAACGTCATCAGCAACGGCGTCGACACCTCCCTCGGCTACGCCGACAACGAGATCGGGCCCTGGCACACCCGGCTGCCCACGGTGCCGGTCGACCGCACGCAGACGCTGCTGCTGAAGCTGGCCATGACGGCGGCGATCACCGTTCTCAGCGTCTCCCTCGTGATGGCCGCCTGCGTCGGCATCCTCGACATGGACGCCACGCACCTGCCGCTGCTGTGGATCTACTCCTACTGCGCGGCCCTGGCCGTCGGCATCGGCGTGCAGGCGATCAACGCGGCCTTCGGCGGGGTCGGCCAGCTGGTGTCCATGTTCGTGTTCATCGTGCTGGGCCTGCCGTCCTCGGGCGCCACCGTGCCCCTGCAGGCCGTTCCCGGCTTCTACCGCTTCCTGTCCTGGTTCGAGCCCATGCGCCAACTCGGCGACGGCGTCCGCGCGATCCTCTACTTCGACGCGCGCGGCGACGCCGGGCTGGAGCGCGCGTGGACGATGATCGCGGTCGGGGCGGTGCTGGGCCTGGTGTTCGGCTTCGCGATGACCCTGTACTACGACCGGGCGGGACACAAGCGCCTGACGCCCCAGCCCGCGTGACCCCGAGACATCTCCACCCGAGGGTGGACGGTTCTCCATCGACCCGCGGGTGGTGGTGATCCGCCCGGCGCCGGCGCAGGCTTGACGCATGAGTTCTCTGCACTCGGCACTCGTCGTTCTCGTCGGCGTCTGCGCGTCGGTCTTCGTGGTGGCCTGGATCGCCGGAGCGGTCTACTTCGGCGTGAAGAGCCAGACCGGTCCGGGCGGTCGGCCCGGCGGGCTGCGCCGCGGTCTGCTCCGCCGGCTGCTGATGATCGCGGGCGTCTTCGTTGCCTCGACGGTGGTGAGGCACACGGAGGGCTTCTGGCGCCACCTCCGCTACTGGCAGCCCGAGCTCGCCCTGGCGGGCGCGCTGCTCGCCGTCGCCTCCACCGTCCTGCTGCTGTGGTCCCGCTGGGTGCTGGGCACCATGTGGGCCAGCGTCCCGACGGTGCAGGACCGGCATGAGCTGCGGACGAACGGCCCCTACGCGCTGGTGCGCCACCCCATCTATACCGGCCTGCTCGGCCTGGCCGCCGGCGCCATGCCGGCCTGCGGTTTCGGGGCCTGGATCGCGCTGCTGGTGGTCGCCATACCCTGGCTGCTGCGCCGGGTGCGGGTCGAGGACGCGCTGATGGCCGGGCGGTTCGGGGAGGCGTACGAGGCCTACCGTGCCCGGGTGCCGGCGCTGATCCCGCGGGCGCGTCCCGCCAGGGCGTTCACGCGGATCCCGTCGCGCCCGACCGCGGGCTGACCAGTCCTGTCCCGTAGGCCACCCGTCTCCCGGATCGTCATCAAGCTCTCCCCGGGCGACCGCGCCCAGGCGGTGGTGTGGAGCCGGGCGGCGAGTTCGGCGGTGTCGTCCTGGACACCCGCGAGCGCGTCCGCGACCTGGGCGTCCACGGGGCACTCGGCATGACGCCCCGTCAGACGCTCGCGCTGGTCGTCACCCCGGTGGTGCTGCCCGGGCTGCCCTGGAGCGCGCTGGGCGTGCCGCTCGGGGTGACCGTGCACGACGCGGTGATGCCGGCGATGGGTCACGGCGCCGGGCTGCGGCTGCCCGGTTCCGTGAGCGCCGGCTACCCCACCGCGCAGTTGGTTGTGCTCGCCCTCACGGGCACGGCGGTCGCGGTGCCGGGCGCGCTGATGCCGGCCGGCTGGGCGGCCCGGATCCGCGCGGCGAACGCGCTGCGCGCCGAGTAGACACGGGTGCAACCCTCTCGCAACCTCGGGCGTGCTGCCCTGGTGCCATGGACGAGGAGTACGAGGAGACGCCCCGCGTGGAGCTGACGCCGGCGGCCGCCGAGTTGATCCGGCGGCTGCGGGCGACGCACGGCCCGCTGATGTTCCATCAGTCCGGCGGCTGCTGCGACGGCAGCGCGCCGATGTGCTATCCGGAGGGCGAGTTCCGCACCGGCGGCTCGGACGTGCTGCTCGCGGAGCTGCACGTGGAGGGGGTGGCGGAACCCGTGACGTTCTGGATGTCGCGCGGCCAGTACGAGGTGTGGAGCCACACGCGGCTGATCGTGGACGTCGTCGCGGGGCGGGGCAGCGGCTTCTCCCTGGAGGCACCCGAGGGGGTGCGTTTCCTCACCCGTTCTCGTGTAGTCGACGCATAGCCACCCTGCCGGTCTCCGTCGTCTGCTGGACTTCCTCCGATACGTGGGACAGTCGACGAGACCTCAGGGGGTCCTGTGACGCTTCGTCACCAGCGTTTCGCGGCAGGCGGATCCGGCCGGGCGGGCACCAGATCGGTGCTCGCCCTTCTCATGGCGTTCGGCGCGCTGGCCGGTGCGGCCCTGGCGGGGGCGGCACCGGCCAGCGGCGCGCAGAGCGTGACCGCGATCGCGCCCGGTGTCACCTACCAGGAGTTCGACCTCCAGGGCGTCAAGGGGCCGACCCACGCCCATCTGGTCACCGTCGACCTGCGCGACCGGCACGTGAGGCTGGACCTGCTGTATCCGGGCGCGGTCGCCGCGCGCGCCGCCGTGTCCGCGATGGCCGACGCCCAGGGCGCCGTCGCCGGCGTCAACGGCGACTTCTTCAACATCACCGAGACCCAGCACCCCGGCGTCGAGGCCACCGGCTCCACCGACGGGCCGGCGATCGCGCGCGGACACGCCCTCAAGGCGGCGGTGCCCGACGGGCAGCGCTTCGGCCCGGCGCTGCCGCCCGGCACCGGCACCGAGGACGTGCTCGGCGTGGGCACCGACCGCCGGGCGCGGCTGGACACCCTGACCCTGACCGGTTCGGTCCGCACCCCCGCGGGGCGCCTGCCGCTCGGCGGGTTCAACCAGTACGCCCTGCCGGTGGGCTCGGTCGGCGCGTTCACCGCCGACTGGGGGACCGTCTCCCGGGTGCGGGCCACCTGCGGCACGGACACCGACCGGGCGGCGCCGTGCAGTACGGACACCCACGAGGTGACCGTCCGCGGCGGCCGGGTCGTCGCCACCTCCGACACTCCGGGCAAGGGCGCCATCGCCGCGGGCACCACGGTGCTCGTCGGCCGCGAGGCGGGCGCGCAGCAGCTGCGGAAGTTCCACGTCGGGGAGCTGGTGAAGGTGACGCACCGTCTGGTGGCGTCGGCGTCCCGGGTGCCGTTCCGCTTCGCGCTCGGCGGCTATCCGGTGCTGAGGGGCGGACAGCCGCTCGCCGGCCTCGACAACGCGACGGCGGCCGTGCGCACCGCGGTCGGCATCGCGAACGGCGGACGGCGCCTGCTGCTGTTCGCGCTGGACGGCGCCCCGGCCTACCGGAGCGGTCTGACCATCGCCGAAGTGGCCGCCGAGATGCGGACGTTGGGCTCGGTCGACGCCTTCAGCCTGGACGGCGGCGGTTCGACCACCCTGGTCGCCCGCGCGCCGGGCGCGTCCGCCGTGACCGTACGCAACCACCCGTCCGGCGACGCGGAGCGTCCGGTGCCGAACGGCATCGGGGTCTTCTCCACCCGCTGAGTCTCACGGCCGCAGACTGCTGACGATGTCCGCGGTCGCGGTGATGCCGCTGTGGATGGTGGGCGCGATGCTCGAACCGGCCAGGAAGAACCCGAGCAACGCGCACACCAGGGCGTGCGAGACCTTCAGCCCGCCGTTGCGCAGGAAGATCACCGCCAGGACCAGGAGCAGCAGCACCACAGAGATGGAAATCGCCATCGTCAACCTCCTCCGCCACGCCCGTTTCGCGGCGTTCGGCCGCAAGTGTGGCGTAGCGGAGGGTGGCCGCGGGCGGCTGACCTGTCCCCCGAAGGGGTGGTTCTACGCCGCGCGGTGGGCGTCGAGGAAGGTTTCCAGGCCGTCCAGGTCGTCGGTGTTGAAGTAGTCGACGCCGGCGGCGAGCAGCTCGGTCCACAGCGCGTCCCGGGCGGGGCCGGCCACGTCCGGGGTGTTCCAGAAGCGCACCTTCTGACCGCGCGCGTGGGCCTGGCCGATGATGTCGCGCAGCTTCTGCCGCTCGGCGTCGGGGAAGGCGCCCTCGCCGAGCCACGTGAAGTTGAGCTGCCAGTTGTCGCTGATCAGCGGGACGAAGGAGGCGGGCGCCGAGGTGCCGAGGTCGGTGAGGCGGCCGTCGTAGAAGGCCCGGCGCACGGTCTGGGCCTCCATGGGGGTGCGGGCGGCGCGGTCGCCGGAGATGACGTTGGTGACCGCCCCGGGGAAGACGCGACCGTGGGCGTAGGTGGTGAACAGGTGCCTGTAGCGCTGGAGATGGCGGTCGAGTTCGAGGTACGTCGAGGAGCCCTCGGTCTTGATGTCGATGAGCAGTTGCAGCGGCCTGCGGTAACCCCGGTACACCGAGCCGTGGTTGGCCTTGACGATGCGGGCCAGCGGGTCGAGGTAGAGGGACTCCAGGGTGCGGGTGGGGTCGAGTTCGTCCGCGGTGTGGCCGATCAGGAGCTGGTCGCCGACGAGGAAGATGTCGGCCTCGACGCTGCCGAAGCGGTGGTCGAGGGCGTCGAAGAGGGGCCGGGGGTGTTCGTAGTCGTTGTGGGCGTGGGCGCGCCACAACGGGCGGGGGCCGCGCTTGTCGCCGGCGGCGAACGCGCTGCCGGCGGGCGGGGCGAGCACGGCCGCGACGGTGGCGCCGAACGCGGTGAGGGCTCTGCGACGGGTGATGAGGGCCATGTTCTGCCTCCCTGTGGGGCGGGTCTGAACCACAGGGAGTATGGGGCTGCCGAGGCCCCAAGGAACCTGTACCTGCCAGGAGTTGGCCGGACCGCCGTCGCCTGTTCACTCCGTCCGCCTGGGCGCACGAAGAAGCCCGCCCCAGGTGGGGCGGGCTTCACCGGGTGACGCTCAGGGGGCCTGGAGGTCGACGAGTTCGGCCACGGCCGCGCGGTGGGCGCCCGCCATGCCGTAGGCGATCGAGTCCGCCTTGGCCCGCTTGAGGTAGAGGTGGACCGGGTGCTCCCACGTCATGCCGATGCCGGCGTGCAACTGCAGCGCCTCCTCGGCGGCGTGGACGGCGACGGGCGCCGCGTAGGCCTGGGCGACGGCGACCGCCACGTCCACGTCGGTGCCGCCGGCCAGGGCGTCGGCCGCGTTGCGGGCGGCGGCGCGCAGGTTGACGAGCTCCAGCCACAGCTGGGCGAGCCGGTGCTTGAGGGCCTGGAAGCCGCCGACGGGCCGGTTGAACTGCTTGCGCTCCTTGAGGTAGCGCACGGTCTCGGTCAACGCCCAGTCGGCGAGCCCGAGTTGCTCGGAGGCGAGCAGACCGGCGCCGGCCCGCAGGGCGCGCCGTACGGCGGGTTCGGCGGCGCCGATCCGGCGGCCGTTCGCCCCGTCGAGGGTGACCGTGGCGAGAGGCCGGGTGAGGTCGAGGGAGACCTGCGGGGTGACGGTGGCCTGCGCCGCCTGGACCGCGTACAGCCCGCCGTCGTCGGCAGGGACGAGCAGCACGTCGGCGACGGCGGCGTCCGCGATGGCGGTCAACTCCCCGTGCAGGGAGCCGTTTTCCACGCGTACGGTCTTGTAGGCGCCGCCCGGAGCGACGTTCAGCGCGACCGCGAGGGCGCCGAGGGCGCGCCCGGCGGCGAGCTCGGTGAGCAGGTCGCCGGCGTCGCAGGCCAGCAGGGCCTCGGTGGCGACGACGGCGCTGGTGAGGTAGGGCACGGGTGCCACCGCGCGGCCCAGTTCCTCCAGCACCACGGCGGCTTCGCGGTGCGTGGCGCCCTGGCCGCCGTGCGCCTCGGGCACCAGCAGGCCCGCCAGGCCCATGCCGTCGGCGAGGGCCTTCCAGGCGGCGAGGTCGTGCGGGGCGTCGGACTCGGTGCGGGCGATGACGCCGGGCGCGTCGCAGTGGTCGGCGAGCAGGTCCCGTACGGCGGACCGGAGGGCCTCTTCCTCCTCGGAGTACAGCAGATCCGTCATCGGGCGAGGTCCTTCCATGCGACGTCCTTGTCGGTGCGCGGCTCGGCGGGCAGGCCCAGGACGCGCTCGGCGACGATGTTCAGCAGGACCTCGCTGGTCCCGCCCTCGATGCTGTTGCCCTTGGAGCGCAGGTAGCGGTAGCCGGCGTCGCGGCCGGTGAAGTCCACCAGCTCGGGTCGGCGCATGGTCCAGTCGTCGTACAACAGGCCCTCCTCACCGAGGAGTTCGACCTCCAGGCCGCTGATCTCCTGGTTGAGGCGGGCGAAGGCGAGCTTCATGCCGGCGCCCTCGGGGCCGGGCTGGCCGACGGCGAGCTGCTGGCTGAGGCGTTCGCCGGTGAGCCGGGCGACCTCCGCCTCGACCCAGAGCTTCAGCAGCCGCTGGTGCAGGTCGTGGGTGCGCAGGTCGGGCCGCTCGCGCCAGGTCCGGGAGACGGGGCCGATCATGCCGCCCTCGCGGGGCAGCCGCCGGCCGCCGATGGCGACGCGCTCGTTGTTCAGCGTGGTCTGCGCGACCCGCCAGCCGTCGCCGACCTCGCCGAGGCGGCGGCTGTCGGGGATGCGGACGTCGGTGAGGAAGACCTCGTTGAACTCGGCCTCGCCGGTGATCTGCCGCAGCGGGCGGACCTCGACGCCGGGGTCGGTCATGTCGCAGATGAAATAGGTGATGCCGGCGTGCTTGGGCACGTCCGGGTCGGTGCGGGCGATGAGGATGGCCCAGCGGGCGACATGGGCGCTGGAGGTCCACACCTTCTGCCCGTTGACCACCCACGTGTCGTCCTCGCGCACGGCGCGCGTGCCGAGCGCGGCGAGGTCGGAGCCGGCGCCGGGTTCGCTGAACAGCTGGCACCAGACCTCCTCCCCCACCCACAGGGGCCGCAGATAGCGCCGCTTCTGCTCCTCGGTGCCGTACTTGAGGATCGTCGGCGCGGCCATCCCGAGGCCGATGCCGATGCGCCGGGGGTCGTTGTCCGGGGCGCCCGCGGCCGCCAGTTCGGCGTCCACGACGGCCTGGAGGGAGCGGGGCGCGCCCAGTCCGCCCAGGCCCTCGGGGTAGTGCACCCAGGCGAGCCCCGCGTCGAAGCGGGCCCTGAGGAAGTCCAGGCGGTCGGTGCCCGCGGGCGGGTGCGCGGCGAGCAACTCGGCTGTGCGGCGCTTCAGTTCGGCTGCGTCGACGCTCATGCGGCGGCTCCCTTCTGCGGTACGACGGTGACCCGTCCGGTGGTCACGCCGTCGGCGACCCGCTGCACGGCGGCCGCGGCCTCCGCCAGCGGCACCCGCTCGCTCACCAGCGGCCTGATCGCGCCCCGGGCGGCCAGCTCGGTGAGCTGTTCGTGGCAGTGCTGGACCAGTTTGGGGTTCTTGGTGTTGTACAGGCCCCAGTGCAGGCCGAGGATCGAGTAGTTCTTCACCAGGGCGTGGTTGAGCCCCGGGCTGGGGATGTGCCCGCTGGCGAAGCCGACGACCACGATCCGCCCCTCGAAGGCGACGACCTTGGTGGACTGGGTGTACGCCTCGCCGCCCACCGGGTCGTAGATCACGTCGGCGCCCCGGCCGCCCGTGGCCTCCTTGACGGCCGCGACGACGTCCTCGTTCCTGCGGTCGACGACCACGTCGCAGCCCAGCTCCCGGGCCACGGCGGCCTTGTCGGCCCCGCCGACCACGCCGATGACGCGCGCGCCGGCCGCCTTGCCGAGCTGCACGGCCGCGCTGCCCACCCCGCCGGCGGCGGCGTGCACCAGCAGCGTCTCGCCGGCCTCCAGCGCCGCCCGGCGGTGCAGGCCGAACCAGCCGGTCTGGTAGCCGATGTGCAGGGCGGCGGCCTCGGAGTCGTCGAGCGAGTCGGGGGCGGGCAGCACGGCGGCGGCGTCCGCGACGGCGTACTCGGCGAAACCGCCGTGCGGCAGCGCCGGATTGGCGATGACCCGGCGCCCGTCCTCGGTCTCGCCGCAGATCTCCACGCCCGGCGTGAACGGCAGCGGCGGGCGCACCTGGTACTGACCCCGGCACATCAGCGCGTCCGGGAAGTTGACGTTCGCGGCGCGCACCTTCAGCAGGACCTGGCCCTCGCCGGGCGTGGGCGGTGCCACGTCCGCCAGGCGCATCACCTCGCCCGGCTCGCCGTTCTCGTGCACTTGCCATGCCTGCATGCGGGGCCTCCACGGGACTGCGTCGTCGTATCGGAGTCGGACCGGATCCCCCGCATACTAAGCGGTCGCTTGCCCGCCTGGGAACAGCCCTCGCGCAAACACCCGGCGACGAGCGTCCCGGGCCGGCCGGCGTCCGCTCCAGCAGACCACCGAAGTCGGCGACCCGGTCACCCACGGGACAGCGCGCGTCGGACAAAGGGCGCGAACCGCGCCCGCCCGGAGAGGCCCCGCATGACCAGCGCGAGCACGGACCGCAAGAAGCGCGCCAACGGCGTGGAGTCCCGCCGCCGCATGCGAGGGCACGTCGATCGCCGCCGTCAGCGCCGCGTGCGGGCTGCCCGCCGGCTCCGTCCACCGGCACTTCAAGGACAAGGACGACCTGATCGCGGCGGTCATCGAGCGCCGCTTCGAGACCTGGCCGGCGGCCGTCGACCTGCCCGGCGAGGAGGCGGGGAGAACCGCTGGAGGGGCCCGGATCATGGCCGCCAACGTGGCCAGGTCATTGGTCGACGCCCCGGACTTCCTCCGCCTCGGCCCGATGCTCGCCCTGGAGCGGCGGCCCACCGAACCCCGCGGCCGTACGGTCTTCCGCCAGGTCCGCGAGGCCGCCCGGCAGCGGGTCGCCATGGCCGGCGCCGACGGACTGTTCGTGCACCAGGAGATCGACGGTGCCGCCGGCGACCTGGTCGCCCTGTTCGAGTTGCACGCCCGGCTGGTGTACGACGCGGCGGCACGCATGGCGGCGAGCCGCACGGCCCGCTGACCCGGCGCGGCGCCCCCGCCGGTCGCGTCGGGGTCCGAACGGCACTCGCGCCGGGGCCGGCTACGACCGTTTCGGCCGCGCCCGTACGTGCATCCGCTCGCCCTGCGGCCCGAACAGGCTCAGGAACTCCGCCGGCCCCTCCCCCGTCGACCCGAACCAGTGAGGCGTGCGCGTGTCGAACTCCGCCGCCTCGCCCGCGGTGAGCACCACGTCGTGCTCGCCCAGCACCAGCCGCAGCCGCCCCGACAGGACGTACAGCCACTCGTAGCCCTCGTGGGTGCGCGTCTCGGGCTGCATCGTGCGGGCCGGTTCGAGCACCTTGAACGCCTGGAGTCCGCCGGGCTGCCGGGTCAGCGGCCAGAACGTGCGCCCGTGCAGGACGATCGGCTTCTGCCGCACCCGCGGATCGCCCACCGGCGGGGCGCCGACCAGTTCGTCGAGCGGGAGCTGGTGGGCCTGGGCGATCGGCAGCAGCAGTTCGAGGCTGGGCTTGCGCAGGCCGGACTCCAGGCGCGAGAGGGTGCTGACGGAGATGCCGGTCGCCTCGGACAGGTCCGCCAGGGTCACCTCGCGCTCCTTGCGGATCCGCCGCAGCCGGGGGCCCACGTCGGCGAGAACGTCGTCGGTACTCATGACGGTATTGCAGTTTCGGCAAAGACGTTTGTCAATCCCGCACCGGCGGCGCGACGGTGTCGGCATGACCGAGACATACGAAGTGATCGTCATCGGCGGCGGCGCGGCCGGGCTGTCCGCCGCGCTGGTCCTGGGCCGGTCCCGGCGCCGCACGCTCGTCGTCGACGCGGGCGAGCCCCGCAACGCGCCCGCCGCCCACATGCAGGGCTTCCTCACCCGGGACGGCATGCCGCCCGCAGAGTTCCTGGCGATCGGCCGGGAGGAGATCGCCCGTTACGGCGTGGAGCTGGTCCGCGACCGGGTGGTGGACGTCGCCGAGGGCTTCGAGGTGACCCTCGCCGGCGGCCGGAGCGTGCGGGCGAGGCGGCTGGTCGTCGCCACCGGCCTCAAGGACGAGCTGCCGGAGGTCCCCGGGGTCGCCGAGCGCTTCGGCCGGGACGTGCTGCACTGCCCGTACTGCCACGGCTGGGAGGTCCGCGACCGAGCCTTCGGCGTGCTCGCCACCACCCCGCTGAGCGTGCACCAGGCGCTGATGGTGTCCCAGTGGTCGAAGGACGTGACGTTCTTCCTGCACACGGTCGACGAGGAGCAACTGACGGACGACGACCTGCGCAGACTCGCGGCGGCGGGCGTGCAGGTGGTGCCCGGTGAGGTGGCGGAACTGGTGATCGAGGACGACCGGCTGACCGGCGTCCGGCTGGCGGACGGTACGACGCACGCGCGCGAGGTCGTCTTCACCGCGCCCCGCGCGGTGCCGCAGACCGACCTGCTCCAGCGCCTCGGCGCCGAGCTGCGCGAGACCCCGTTCGGCGCGTATCCCGTGGTCGACGAGACCGGCCGGACGACCGTGCCCGGCGTCTGGGCGGTGGGCAACGCGATGGGCTTCGCCGAGCAGGTGGTGAACGCGGCGGCCGGCGGCTACCGGGCGGCGGCCCACATCAACGGGGAGCTGCTCATGACCGACCTGGACCAGACCGGTTGAGGGGCGCGGGACGGTGACATCAGCGGCTCCGCCGCGCGGGCGCGACCAGCCACAACGCACCCGCACCCGGCACACGGCCCGTCCGTCCAGGTGAAACCCGGCGGAGCGCGTTGCACCATGGCTGCATGCTGCTTGCCCGGCTGGCCCAAGTGTCCCAGGAGGTCGCCGCCACCTCCGCACGCTCCCGGAAGATCGCGCTGCTCGCCGAGCTGTTCCGGGACACGGAGGCGGACGACGTCCCGATCGTGATCCCGTATCTCGCCGGACGACTGCCGCAGGGGCGGCTCGGTGTCGGCTGGAAAGTGCTCGGCCGCCCGGTCGCCCCGGCCGCCGAACCCACCCTCACGGTGCGCGAGGTGGACGTCCTGCTGACCGACCTGGCCAAGGTCTCCGGCGCCGGCTCGCAGGCCGAACGGACGCGGCTGGTCGGCGAGTTGCTGAGCGCTGCCACCGAGAGCGAGCAGCGGTTCCTGTTCGGGCTGATCTCCGGCGAGGTGCGGCAGGGCGCACTGGACGCCGTCGCCACGGAGGGACTGGCGGAGGCGACCGGGGTGCCGCCCGCGGACGTACGCCGGGCGGTGATGCTCGCCGGCTCGCTCCAGACCGTGGCGCAGGCCCTGCTCGCGGACGGGCCGGCGGCCCTGGACCGCTTTCGGCTCACCGTCGGCCGCCCCGTCCTGCCGATGCTGGCGCACAGCGCCTCCTCGGTGGCCGAGGCGGTCGACAAGCTGGGCGCCTGCGCGGTGGAGGAGAAACTGGACGGCATCCGCGTCCAGGTCCACCGCGACGGCGACACCGTGCGGGTCTACACGCGCACCCTCGACGACATCACCGGCCGGCTGCCCGAGGTGACCGGCGCGGCGCTGCGGCTGCGCGGCGAGCGGTTCATCCTGGACGGCGAGGTCATCTCCTTCGACGACGCCGGGCGGCCCCGCTCCTTCCAGGAGACCGCCGGCCGGGTCGGCTCCCGCGTGGACGTGGCCACGGCCGCCAAGTCGGTGCCCGTCTCGCCGGTGTTCTTCGACGCCCTGTCCGTCGACGACCGCGACCTGCTCGACCTGCCCTTCGCCGAACGCCACGCGGAGCTGGCCCGGCTGGTCCCGGCGCCGATGCGGGTGCGGCGCACGCTGGTGGCCGGACCGGAGGACGCGGCCGAGGCGGAACGGTTCCTCGCCGCCACCCTGGAGCGCGGCCACGAAGGGGTCGTGGTCAAGGCCCTCGACGCCGCCTACAGCGCGGGCCGGCGCGGCGCCTCCTGGCTGAAGGTCAAGCCGGTGCACACGCTCGACCTGGTGGTGCTGGCCGCCGAGTGGGGCCACGGCCGGCGCACCGGCAAGCTGTCCAACCTGCACCTCGGCGCCCGTACCGCCGACGGCGGCTTCGCGATGCTCGGCAAGACCTTCAAGGGCATGACCGACGCGATGCTGACCTGGCAGACCGAGCGGCTGCGGGAGCTGGCCACCGACACCAGCGGCCACGTGGTGACCGTACGCCCCGAACTCGTCGTCGAGATCGCCTACGACGGCCTGCAGCGCTCCACCCGCTACCCGGCCGGCGTCACCCTGCGCTTCGCCCGTGTCGTGCGCTACCGCGAGGACAAGCGGCCGGAGGAGGCCGACACCGTGGAGACGCTGCTGGCGGCGCACCCCGAGGTGCGGCCGTGAGGACGAGCGCCGGTCTGCTGTTGTTCCGGCACACCGACGACGGGCTGGAGGTGCTGCTGGGCCATATGGGCGGCCCGTTCTGGGCCCGACGCGACGCCGGGGCGTGGAGCGTGCCGAAGGGCGAGTACGAGCCCGAACGGGAGAGCGCCTGGGAGGCCGCCCGGCGCGAGTTCCGCGAGGAGCTCGGCCTGGAGCCGCCCGGCGGGGAGGCCGTGGCGCTCGGCGAGGTCCGGCAGACCAACGGCAAGACCGTCACGGCGTGGGCGGTCGAGGCCGACCTCGACCCGGCGACGATCAGCCCCGGCACCTTCCGCATGGAGTGGCCGCCCAAGTCGGGCCGGCTGCGGGAGTTTCCCGAACTGGACCGCGTGGCCTGGTTCGGGCTCGACCGGGCCCGCGAGGTGATCGTCACGGCGCAGGCCGCGTTTCTCGACCGGCTCGCGGAGCACTCGGCCTGACGACGCGCACGCGTTGCGGTCCCCCGCGGCGCGCGGGAAGGTCGTAACCAAGAGCCGCCCCAGGGAGGTCCACCATGCCCATCGCCACGGTCAACCCCGCGAACGGCGAGACGCTCAAGACGTACGAGGCCATGGGCGAGGAGGAGCTGGAGCGCCGGCTCCAGCTCGCCGAGGCGACGTTCCGCACGTACCGTACGACGTCCTTCGCCGAACGCGCCCGCCTGCTGCACGCGGCCGCGGACCACCTCGACTTGGTCCAGCAGGACATCGCCCGGGTGATGACCACCGAGATGGGCAAGCCGGTCGTGCAGGCCCGCGCCGAGGCCGCCAAGTGCGCCAAGGCCATGCGCTGGTACGCCGACCACGCCGAGGAACTGCTCGCCGACGAGGAACCGTCCGACGCGGACGTGAAGGACTCCGGCGCCTCCCGGGTACGGGTGCGCTACCGCCCGCTCGGTCCCGTGCTCGCCGTGATGCCGTGGAACTTCCCGCTGTGGCAGGTCGTCCGGTTCGCCGCGCCCGCGCTGATGGCGGGCAACGTGGGCCTGCTCAAGCACGCCTCCAACGTGCCGCAGACGGCCCTGTTCCTGGAGGACCTTTTCCACCGGGCGGGCTATCCCGAGGGCTGTTTCCAGACGCTGCTCGTCGGCTCCGGCGCCATCGACGACATCCTGCGCGACGAGCGGGTCAAGGCCGCCACCCTGACGGGCAGCGAGCCGGCCGGCCGGGCGGTCGCCTCCACCGCCGGGGAGATGATCAAGAAGACGGTGCTGGAACTGGGCGGCAGCGACCCCTACGTCGTGATGCCGTCCGCCGACATCGACCGGGCCGCGCGGATCGCGGTGACCGCGCGGGTGCAGAACAACGGGCAGTCGTGCATCGCCGCGAAGCGGTTCATCGTCCACACGGACGTGTACGACGCCTTCGCCGAGCGGTTCGTCGAGGGCATGAAGGCGCTGAGGGTCGGCGACCCGATGGCGGAGGACACCGAGGTCGGGCCGCTCTCCAGCGAACAGGGGCGGGCGGACCTGGAGGAGCTGGTGGAGGACGCCAGGCGCGGCGGGGCGAGTGTGCTGTGCGGCGGCGAACGGCCGGAGGGCGCCGGGTGGTACTACCCGCCGACCGTGCTCGCCGGGATCACCCGGGAGATGCGCATCCACCGGGAGGAGGCCTTCGGACCGGTGGCCACGCTGTACCGGGCGGGCGACCTGGACGAGGCCGTGCTGATCGCCAACGACTCGCCGTTCGGGCTGAGTTCCAACGTGTGGACGCGGGACGAGGCGGAGGTCGACCGCTTCGTACGGGACCTGGAGGCCGGCGGTATCTTCTTCAACGGGATGACGGCCTCCCATCCGGCGTTCCCCTTCGGCGGGGTCAAGCGGTCGGGCTACGGGCGTGAGCTGGCCGGGCACGGAATCCGCGAGTTCTGCAACATCACGACGGTTTGGCACGGAGCGTGACGCTTGCGCGGCTAACATCCCGGGTGTGAACCGCGAAGTGACTCTGCCTCTGATCGTCGACGACCGCGGGACCCTGCAGGTGGCCGCGGCCGACGTCAGCAAGTTGTTGCGGACCGTGGGCGGGCGGTGGCTGCATCTGGTCGAGGCCGGGGAGGGCGGGCTCGACGAGGACACCGTGGCCGCGTTGACCATCGAGCTGGCCAAGCTCGCCGACCGCATCGACGTGGCGTGCATCGCGCACAGCAGCGGGGGCGCGCCGTAGGGAGTGCGTGGGGAAAGTACGGGAGCCGTGTCCGGTGCGGTGTCCGTCGGCGGGGGTCCCCAGGACGGAGTAATCCGGCGCGAGATCGCCGTCCTGCCGGGTGATCGTGGGTGGACCAGACCACTGCACGGCGAAAGCAGGCACGGTTCATGGCGACTCTCTGCAGACCCTCGGTGTCGGTCCCCGAGCACGTGATCACCATGGAGGAGACCCTGGAGCTGGCGCGCTCCCGCCACCCGGACCACCCTCAACTGCCCCTGGCCCTCCGGCTGATCGAGAACACCGGCGTGCGCACCCGGCACATCGTGCAGCCCATCGAGGAGACCCTCAAGCACCCCGGCTTCGAGGAGCGCAACAAGATCTACGCGGCCGAGGCCAAGGCCCGCGTCCCGGCGGTGGTGCAGCGGGCCCTGGACGACGCCGAGCTGCTGACCAGCGACATCGACGTGATCGTCTACGTGTCGTGCACGGGCTTCATGATGCCCTCGCTGACGGCCTGGCTGATCAACGAGATGGGTTTCGACAACACGACCCGGCAGCTGCCCATCGCCCAGCTCGGCTGCGCGGCCGGCGGGGCGGCGGTCAACCGGGCGCACGACTTCTGCACGGCGTACCCGCAGGCCAACGCCCTGATCGTGGCCTGTGAGTTCTGCTCGCTGTGCTACCAGCCGACGGACCTCGGCGTCGGTTCCCTGCTCTCCAACGGCCTGTTCGGCGACGGCATAGCCGCGGCCGTGGTGCGCGGACGCGGCGGCGAGGGCATCCGCCTGGAGCGCAACGGCTCGTACCTGATCCCCAAGACCGAGGAGTGGATCGCCTACGACGTGCGGGCCACCGGCTTCCACTTCCTGCTGGACAAGCGGGTGCCCACCACCATGGAGCCGCTCGCCCCGGCGCTGCGGGACCTCGCCGGGCTGCACGGCTGGGACGCCGCCGACCTGGACTTCTACATAGTCCACGCGGGCGGCCCCCGCATACTCGACGACCTCAGCACCTTCCTGCAGGTCGACCCGTACGCGTTCCGGTTCAGCCGGGCCACCCTCACCGAGTACGGCAACATCGCCAGCGCGGTCGTCCTGGACGCGCTGCGCCGGCTGTTCGACGAGGGCGGCGCCCCGGACCGGGCGCGCGGGCTGCTCGCCGGGTTCGGGCCCGGCATCACCGCCGAGATGACCCTCGGCCGCTGGCACCGCGAGAACGAGGCCGCCTGAGATGAGCGACGACACCCTCACCGAGACCCTGCCGCCGGTACGCCACTGGCCGGCCCTGGACCTGACCGGCGTCGACTTCGACCCGGTGCTCGCCGAGCTGATGCGCGAAGGGCCCGTCACCCGCATCGCCCTGCCCAACGGCGAGGGCTGGGCCTGGCTGGTCACCCGCCACGACGACGTGCGCACGGTGACCAACGACCCGCGCTTCAGCCGCGAGGCCGTCATGGACAAGCCGGTCACCCGGCTGGCCCCGCACTTCATCCCGCAGCGCGGCGCGGTCGGCTTCCTCGACCCGCCGGACCACACCCGGCTGCGCCGCTCGGTGGCCGCCGCGTTCACCGCCAGGGGCGTGGAGCGGGTGCGCGAGAAGTCCCGCCGGATGCTGGCGGAGCTCGTCGACGAG
Source organism: Streptomyces sp. 7R007 (assembly GCF_054850255.1). Lineage (NCBI taxonomy): Bacteria > Bacillati > Actinomycetota > Actinomycetes > Kitasatosporales > Streptomycetaceae > Streptomyces > Streptomyces sp. 7R007. Next base: position 23,405 of record NZ_JBTWMV010000057.1, read on the forward strand.
ATGCTCCAGGACGGCGCCCCGGCCGACCTCACGGCGAGCGTGCTCAGCCCCTTCCCCATCGCGGTGATCTGCGAGCTGATGGGCGTCCCGGCCGCCGACCGGACCGCGATGCACACCTGGACCCAGCTCATCCTGTCCTCCGCGCACGGCGCCGCGGTCAGCGAGAAGGCCAGGGACGAGATGGCCGCCTACTTCGCCGACCTCGTCGGCCTCAGGGAGAACAGCTCCGGCGAGGACGTGACCTCGCTGCTCGGCGCCGCCGTGGGCCGGGCGGAGATCACCCTGGAGGAGGCGGTCGGCCTCGCGGTGCTGCTGCAGATCGGTGGCGAGGCGGTCACCAACAACAGCGGGCAGATGTTCTACCTCCTGCTGACCCGCCCGGAACTGGCGCGGCGGCTGCGCGCCGAGCCGGAGACCAGGTCCCGGGCCGTCGACGAGCTGCTGCGCTACATCCCGCACCGCAACGCCGTCGGGCTGTCCCGCATCGCCCTGGAGGACGTGGAGCTGCGCGGCGTGCGGATCCGGGCGGGCGACGCGGTCTACGTGTCGTACCTGGCCGCCAACCGCGACCCGGAGGTCTTCCCGGACCCGGAGACGATCGACTTCGCCCGCTCCCCCAACCCGCACGTGGCCTTCGGCTTCGGCCCGCACTACTGCCCGGGCGGCATGCTCGCGCGGCTGGAGTCCGAGCTGCTGGTGGACGCCCTCCTGGACCGCGTCCCGGGTCTACGGCTGGCCGTGCCGCCGGACCAGGTGCCCTTCCGCAAGGGCGCGTTGATCCGCGGCCCCGAGGCGCTCCCGGTGACGTGGTGACGGCGCCGGAGGGGCTCCTCGTGCCGCCGGGTCACGGCCGGGTCGTGCAGACGCCGGCCCAGCGGGTGACGTTCAAGGTGACCGGCACGCACTCGCGGGCGGCGTCCACCTTCGAGGTGGAGGTGCCGCCCGGCTTCGACGTCGGTGCGCATGTGCACACGCGCAGCGAGGAGTTGTTCTACGTGCTCGAAGGCGAGCTGGACGTGCTCGCCTTCGAGCCGAAGGTGCGCACCCCCGACGACTGGCAGCGCTGGGAGTCGAGTTCGGGCAACCGGGTGGTGCGGGCGACACCGGGCACGGTGATCGTCGTGCCGCCCGGCTGCCCGCACGCCTTCGCCAACCCGACGGACGCGCCCGCGAGGATGTTCTTCCAGGCGTCCCCGCCGCCGGACCACGAGCGCTACTTCGAGGAGCTGCTGGAGATCCTGGGCGACGGGGGCCCGCCGGACCACGGGGCGATCGAGGAACTGCGCGGGCGGTACGACATCGAGCAGCTGACGCCGCTCAGACACCGCTAGCGGATGGGCATCCCCGAGAGGGTGCGGGCGATCACCAGCCGCTGGATCTCGCTCGTGCCCTCGAAGATGGTGTAGATAGCCGCGTCCCGGTGCATCCGCTCCACCGGGTACTCCCGCGTGTAGCCGTTGCCGCCGAGGATCTGGATGGCCTGCGCGGTGACCTTCTTCGCCGTCTCGCTGGCGAACAGCTTCGACATCGAGCCCTCGGCCGCGGTGAACTGCTTGCCGTTGATGGCCATCCAGGAGGCGCGCCACACCAGCAGCCGGGCCGCGTCGATCTGGGTGCGCATGTCGGCGAGCTGGAAGGCGACGCCCTGGTTGTCGATGATCGGGCGCCCGAACTGCTCCCGGGTCCTGGCGTAGTCGAGGGCCACCTCGTACGCCGCCCGGGCCGTTCCGACGGCCATCGCGCCCACGGCCGGCCGCGAGGCCTCGAACGTGGCCATCGCCGCGTTCTTCACCCGCTCGCCGTTGCCCGCCCTGGCCTTCGCCCGGGCGCGGGCCAGCCGCTCGTCCAGCTTCTCCTTGCCGCCGAGGAGGCAGGAGCCGGGCACCCGGACGTTCTCCAGGACGACCTCGGCGGTGTGCGAGGCGCGGATGCCGTGCTTCTTGAACTTCTGGCCCTGGGACAGCCCCGGGGTGTTCGGCGGGATGATGAAGGACGCGTGGCCCTTGGAGCCGAGCTCGGGGTCGACGACGGCGACGACGACGTGGACGTTGGCGATGCCGCCGTTGGTCGCCCAGGTCTTGGTGCCGTTGAGGACCCACTCGTCCTTGGCCTCGTCGTAGACGGCGCGCGTGCGCATGGAGGCCACGTCGGAGCCGGCGTCGGGCTCGGAGGAGCAGAACGCGGCGACCTTGACATCGTTGGCGTCGCCGTACATCTGCGGGATCCAGGTGCCGATCTGCTCCTCGGTCCCGTTGGCGAGAACGCCCACGGCGGCGAGCCCCGTGCCTACGATCGACAGGGCGATGCCCGCGTCGCCCCAGAACAGCTCCTCCATCGCCATGGGGATGCCCAGCCCCGTGGGGTCGAAGTACTGCTGGGCGTAGAAGTCGAGGGAGTAGATGCCGACCTTCGCGGCCTCCTGGATGACCGGCCAGGGAGTCTCCTCACGCTCGTCCCATTCGGCGGCGGCGGGGCGGATGACGTCGGCGGCGAAGCCGTGCAGCCAGTCCCGGACCTCCTTCTGTTCGTCGTTGAGCTCCATGGTGAACTCGGTCATGTCCCCTCCAGCGGCGGCGCACAATCGTGTTACTAGCGGTAACCCGAGTCTGTTACCGACCGGTAGGAAAAGTCAACTCCCGATGACTCCTCGGCAGCCCGTTCGATGCAGGGGGCATGGTGAGTGTTAGTTTGCGCTGGCGTCACCGAATCAGCACGGGTGGGGAGAGTACATGGACACCACGCAGCGGACCGATCAGCAGCGGTCCGCCGACCGCCGTCGGCGCGAGCTGCTGGAGGCCGCGGACCGGGTGGTGCTGCGCGACGGACCGCAGGCCTCGATGAACGCGATCGCCGCGGAGGCGGGCATCACCAAGCCGATCCTGTACCGGCACTTCGGTGACAAGGGCGGACTCTACGCGGCGCTCGCCAAGCGCCACACGGACGCGCTGCTGGACTCGCTGCGGGCGGCGCTGGACGCGCCGGCGGACCGGCGGGAGCGCGTGGAGGCCACCCTGGACACCTACCTCGCGGCGATCGAGGCCCGTCCCCAGGTCTACCGGTTCCTGATGCATCCGGCGGAGGGCTCCCAGAGCGACCAGGGCTTCGACGTGGGCAAGCACTCCGCGCCGCTGCTGCGCAGGATGGGCGAGGAACTGGCCCAGGTCATCGAGGACCGCCTCGACCTCGGTCCGGGCAGCCAGCAACTGGCCCGGGTCTGGGGCCACGGCATCGTCGGCATGATGCATGCGGCCGGCGACTGGTGGCTGGGCGAACGCCCGTGCTCGCGCGCGGAGTTGGTCCGCAGCCTGGCCGACCTGCTGTGGGGCCGGCTGGCGGCGGCGGGCGACCGGATCGGCGGCCCCGGCTTCTAGCCCCGGTCGCTCCAGGAGGCCTTCGCCGCCTGTCGCAGCACCTTGCGTTTCCGCCAACCGGTGAGGTGATCGACGTAGACCCGGCCCTCCAGGTGATCGCACTCGTGCTGCAGGCACCGCGCGAAGAAGCCCGTCCCGTGCACGGTGACCGGCTCGCCGGTCACCGTGAACCCCTCGACCACCGCGTGGTCGTGGCGCTCCGTGCCCGCCTCCAGCCCCGGCAGGGACAGGCACCCCTCCGGACCCCGCACCACCACGCCGTCGGCCTCGACCAGGCGGGGGTTGACCACATGGCCCAGGTGCCGGACGTCCTCGTCGTCCGGGCAGTCGTAGACGAACACCCGCAGGGACCGCCCCACCTGGTTCGCCGCCAGCCCCACTCCCTGCGCCGCGTACATCGTCGCGAACAAGTCCTCCACCAGGGCCGCCAGTTCGGGTCCGAAGTCCGTGACGTCCGCGCAGGGCGCCCGCAGCAGCGGGTCGCCGAGCAGGGTGAGGGGCCGGACACGCCCGCGGGTGCCCGGAATGGAGCCGTTTCGCATGGCCGCAAGGGTACGGCGATTCGGGAGTGCGAATGGATCTCGATAGGCTGACCACCACCACGTTGCCGACAGGCTTCAGGCGCGGCGCGTACGCAAGGAGGATCGAGAACTGATGGCAGGCAACTCGGACCCGCTCACGCCGCGGGCCAAGATCGCCGTGACCGCGGGCAAGGCGGTCGCGGCGGCGTCGCGCGCCGCGGGGCGCGGCAGCGGTTCGGTGATCGGCGGCCGGGTGGCGCTCAAGCTCGACCCCGACCTCCTCGCCCGGCTCGCCCAGAACCTGGACGTCGTCCTGGTCTCGGCGACCAACGGCAAGACGACCACGACCCGGCTCATCGCGGAGGCCCTGCGGGCCGCCGGCCCCGTCGTCTCCAACGCCCTCGGCGCCAACATGCCGGCCGGCATCACCTCGGCCCTGGCCGGCGGCTCGGACGCCCGCTACGGCGTCATCGAGGTCGACGAGAAGTACCTCGCGGGCGTCGCCCGGGACACCGACCCCAAGTGCATCGCCCTGCTCAACCTCTCCCGCGACCAGCTCGACCGCGCCGCGGAGACCCGCATGCTCGCCGAGAACTGGCGTGAGGGGCTGGCCGGTTCGAAGGCCGTCGTCGTCGCCAACTGCGACGACCCGCTCGTGGTGTGGGCCGCCTCCTCCTCGCCCAACGTGATCTGGGTCGCCGCCGGGCAGATGTGGAAGGACGACGCCTGGTCCTGCCCGTCCTGCGGCGGTGTGATGCGGCGCCCGGGCGACGACTGGTTCTGCAACGAGTGCGGCTTCCGGCGGCCGACGCCCAGCTGGGCGCTCTCCGGCGACCACGTCCTCGACCCGCACGGCTCCGCCTGGCCGATCCACCTCCAGCTGCCGGGCCGCGCCAACAAGGCCAACGCCGCCTCCTCCGCCGCCGTCGCCGCCGTCTTCGGCGTGCCGCCGCAGGTCGCCCTGGAACGCATGTACCAGGTGCAGGCGGTGGCCGGGCGCTACGACGTGGTGCAGTTCCAGGGCCGCGACCTCAGGCTGCTGCTCGCCAAGAACCCGGCCGGCTGGCTCGAAACGTTCAGCCTGATCGACCCGCCGCCCACCCCGGTGATCCTCTCGGTGAACGCGCGCAGCGCCGACGGCACCGACACCTCCTGGCTGTGGGACGTCGACTACACACGGCTGACCGGCCACCCGATCTGTGTCATCGGCGACCGCAGGCTGGACCTCGCGGTGCGCCTGGAGGTCGCAGGCCAGCAGTTCCAGGTGTACGACACCCTCGACCAGGCGGTCCAGATGAGCCAGCCGGGCCGGATCGAGGTCATCGCCAACTACACCGCCTTCCAGGACCTGCGCCGCCGCGTCGGCAACTGAAGACTTCAGGGGACTTTTGTGAGCGACAACCAACTGCGGGTCGTCTGGATCTACCCCGACCTGCTCAGCACCTACGGCGACCAGGGCAACGTCCTCGTCGTGGAGCGCCGGGCCCGGCAGCGCGGCCTGGACGTGGCCCGCCTCGACGTGCGCAGCGACCAGCCGATCCCGACCTCCGGGGACATCTACCTGATCGGCGGCGGCGAGGACCGTCCGCAGCGGCTCGCGGCCGAGCGGCTGCGCCGGGACGGCGGCCTGCACCGGGCCGTGGAGAACGGCGCGATCGTCTTCTCCGTCTGCGCCGGCTACCAGATCCTCGGCCACGAGTTCATCAACGACCTCGGCCAGCGCGAGCCGGGCCTGGGCCTGCTCGACGTGGTCTCGGTCCGCGGTGAGGGCGCGCGCTGTGTCGGCGACGTGCTCGCCGACATCGACCCGCGCCTGGGCCTGCCCCCGCTGACCGGCTTCGAGAACCACCAGGGCGTCACCCACCTCGGCCCGACCGCCCGCCCCCTGGCCAAGGTGCGCCTGGGCAACGGCAACGGCACGGGCGACGGCACGGAGGGCGCGTACAACGACACGGTCTTCGGCACGTACATGCACGGGCCGGTGCTGGCGCGCAACCCGCTGATCGCGGACCTGCTGCTGAAGCTCGCGCTCGACGTGAACGCGCTGCCGCCGACCGACGACCGGTGGTACGAGGCGCTGCGCAACGAACGCATCGCGGCGGCCCAGCAGCCTGCCTGACACCTGCTGTCCCACCTCTCGTAACCAGCCCGTCTGACGTCCCGTCCGCACAGGTGAGCGGGGTCGTCCAGCAGTCGGACGCACGGTGCGGCCCCGCCCCCTCCTGCCGCTAGGGTGGCGGGGTTCGAGCCGGACAGCGTGGTCCGGTCTGGGCCCACGTCTATACGGTGAGAAGGTTTTTTCGGGCTATGCGCATTGGTGTCCTCACGTCCGGCGGCGACTGCCCCGGCCTGAACGCCGTCATCCGGTCCGTCGTACACCGTGCCGTCGCCGACCACGGCGACGAGGTCATCGGCTTCCGGGACGGCTGGAAGGGCCTTCTGGAGTGTGACTACCTCAAGCTCGACCTCGACGCGGTGGGCGGCATCCTGGCCCGCGGCGGCACGATCCTCGGCTCCTCCCGGGTCCAGCCCTCGCACCTGCGGGACGGCGTGGAACGGGCCCGGGGCCATGTCGAGGAGCTCGGCCTGGACGCGATCATCCCGATCGGCGGCGAGGGCACGCTGAAGGCGGCCCGGCTGATGTACGACAACGGCCTGCCGATCGTCGGGGTCCCCAAGACGATCGACAACGACATCGCGGTCACGGACGTCACCTTCGGCTTCGACACGGCCGTGGGGGTGGCGACCGAGGCGCTGGACCGGCTGAAGACCACCGCCGAGTCCCACCAGCGGGTGCTGGTCGTGGAGGTCATGGGCCGGCACACCGGCTGGATCGCCCTGCACTCCGGCATGGCAGCCGGCGCGCACGCCATCGTCGTCCCCGAACGGCCCTTCGACATCGCCGAGTTGACCGAGCGGGTGGGCGCGCGGTTCGACCAGGGCAAGCGGTTCGCGATCGTCGTCGCGGCGGAGGGCGCCAAGCCGAAGCCGGGGACCATGGAGTTCGACGAGGGCGGCACGGACGTCTACGGGCACGAGCGCTTCGCCGGGATCGCCCGCCAGCTCTCGATCGAGCTGGAGGAGCGGCTGGGGAAGGAGGCCCGGCCGGTCATCCTGGGGCACGTGCAGCGCGGCGGCACGCCGACGGCGTACGACCGCGTCCTGGCGACCCGTTTCGGCTGGCACGCGGTGGAGGCCGTGCACCGGGGCGAGTTCGGCAAGATGACCGCGCTGCGGGGGACGGACATCACGATGGTGTCGCTGGCGGAGGCGGTCGAGACGCTGAAGACGGTGCCCGAGGACCGCTACGCCGAAGCGGAGTGCGTGCTCTAGCCGTCCGGCGAGTGGGTTGTGCCGCCCCCGGTCGGAACAGTGACCGGGGGTGGTTCTAGTCTGTGTGCGGACAGACTTGCACAACCCCCACGAATCAGGAGCCGGCCGATGGACCACAGCGGGCACGGCATGACCATGGATCTGCCGCCGTTCACGCTGGGACGGGGGCTGGAGTGGTCCGCGGACCCGTTCTTCCTCGTCGCCTGCCTGGCGGGGCTGGCGCTGTACGGGTGGGGGGTCGTCCGGCTGCGCCGGCGCGGTGACGCGTGGTCGGCGGCGCGGACGGCGTCGTTCGTCGCCGGCGTGCTGACCGTGCTGGTCGTGATGTGCACCAAGCTGAACGACTACGGCATGGTCATGTTCAGCGTGCACATGGTGCAGCACATGGTCATCAGCATGCTGTCGCCGATCCTGATCCTGCTCGGCGCCCCCGTCACCCTCGCCCTGCGCGCGCTGCCGGCCGCCGGCAAGGGCCGCAAGGGGCCGCGCGAGCTGCTGCTGATGCTGCTGCACAGCCGGTACATGCGGGTCATCACGCACCCGGCGTTCACCATCCCGCTGTTCATCGCGAGCCTGTACGCGCTGTACTTCACCCCGCTGTTCGACTTCCTGATGGGCTCGAAGACCGGGCACATCGCGATGATGGTGCACTTCCTCGCGGTGGGCGTGGTGTTCTTCTGGCCGATCATCGGCGTGGACCCGGGACCGTACCGGCCCGGCTATCTGATGCGGATGCTGGAGCTGTTCGCGGGCATGCCGTTCCACGCGTTCTTCGGCATCGCGCTGATGATGGCGTCGACGCCGATGGTCGAGACGTTCAAGAACCCGCCCGCCTCGCTCGGCATCGACGCCCTGTCCGACCAGACGGCGGCCGGCGGCATCGCCTGGGCGTTCAGCGAGGTCCCGTCCGTGCTGGTGCTGATCGCCCTGCTGTTCCAGTGGTACGGCTCCGAGCAGCGGCAGGCCAAGCGCAAGGACCGGGCCGCCGACCGGGACGGCGACAAGGAACTCGAGGCGTACAACGCCTATTTGGCCTCATTGAACGCACGCGGGCAGTAAAGGCTTCGCCATTCCGCGGCTTTCAGTAGCATGAAACGCGATGGGGGTACCGCCGGGGGGAGCGGTGATGACATTTCGCGCGTTCATGCAAAGGGCCGGGAAATCGGCCGTTTCAAAGATCGCCGTACTACTGGTATGCGTACTGGCGCTCGGCGGATGTGATCGGCACACGCCGCTGACCGTCGTCCGGGCGGTCGCCGCGGGGGTTCCCTCTCTCGCGCCTTTCTTCGACGAGAGCAGCGGGCTCGGCCACGACACCGAGGTGCGGTCGCAGGCCGTGCGCGGGAGCCTCCAGCAAGGGGACACGCCCGGCCTGTACGGCGGCACACGGCAGCCGACGATCTGCGACGTGAGGAAGCTCAAGGCGTTTCTCACCGCCCCCGGGAATCATCGGAAGGCACAGGCGTGGGCGAGTGCGCTGAATATCACGACGGACCGGATTCCGGGATATCTGGACCGGCTCACTCCTGTTCTCCTGCGCCACGACACGCTCGTCGAGAACCACGACTACAGGAAGGGAAAGGCCGTTCCCTTCGACTCCTTGTTGCAGGCCGGAATCGCCGTTCTCGTCGATCAGCGGGGACTGCCCGCCGTGAAGTGTTCCTGCGGAAATCCACTGCGCCCCTTCAGGGGTGACACGCACCGTATTTCGGTCAGGTTCGAGAACGGCAACAGGAAGTGGACGGGATACGAGCGTTCCTCCGTGGTGGCCGTGCGGCCGGCGCCGCGCGGGATGGCGCGGCTGGTGCTGGTCGACGTCGCCGCTCCGGACCAGGGCATCGCCCGGCCGGTCGGCACGACGGGCGCGCACGACACGGCCTTCGACGCGGGCGCGCCCCGTACGGTGCCCGACGTCACCGGGACGACGTTCGGCGCCGCGAGCCGGCGGCTGACCGCCGCGGGGCTGGCCGTCGGGTACGCGGGGAAGACGCCGCCGGCCGACGACGCGCGGGTGACGGCCTCGGATCCGGCGGCCGGGGCCCAGGCTCGGTTCGGGGCGTACGTGACGCTTAGCGTGGCGGCAGGGGGATCGCCCACGCCGCCGCCTCAGACCAAGCAGACCAAGCCGACCAAGCCGACAGAGCCACCAGAGCCGACGAAGCCGTCGTCGAAGGCGCCCCCTTCGTCGCCGTCGTCGCCGTCGACCGGCTCCCCCGCCCCCTCCACGTCGCCGCCCTCCTCGACCCCGCGCAGTGCTCCTCCCCCGCCGCCCACCAGCAGCGCACCCCCGCCCGAGACTCCGGTCACCCCGTCGGCGCCCCCGCCCGAGACCAGGAGCGCCCCGGCCACGAGCGCCCCCGCGACCAGCGTCCCCGCCACCAGTGAGCCGGCGAGCAGCGCGCCCGCCCCGAGTGAGCCCGGCTCGTCCGGGCCCGGCACCAGCGCGAGCGCGTCCGCCTAGCGCCCCCCGCCTCACCATCCGAATCATCCGAGAACCCGGGAGTCACCGGATGCCTTCAGGATCACCGACGTCGGGAGTGGGCCGGGTCATCGCCGGCCGCTATCTGCTGCTGAACCGGCTCGGCAGCGGCGGCATGGGCCATGTGTGGCTCGCCCACGACCAGAGACTCGCCTGCGAGGTCGCGCTCAAGGAGATCGTGTTCCAGGACCCGCTCGCGGCCGGCGACGACCGGGAGGCGCGGGTCGCGCGGGCCCGTGCGGAGGCCCGGCACGCGGCGGGGCTGCGCGGGCATCCGCACGTCGTCACGGTGCACGACGTGCTGGAGCACGAGGGGCTGCCGTGGATCGTGATGGAGTACGTGTCCGGCGCCGTGGATCTGAAGGAACTGGTCGAGACGCGGGGTCCGCTCGCGCCCGCGGAGTGCGCCCGCATCGGGCTCGCCGTGCTCGACGCGCTGACCGCCGGGCACGAGCGCGGGGTCATGCACCGGGACGTGAAACCGGCGAACATCCTGCTCGCGCCTGACCGGAGCGGCGCACCGTACGGCCGGGTGCTGCTCGCCGACTACGGCATCTCGGTGCAGCCGGACGCCGGCGAGACCCGCTACACGCTCGCATCGGTGCTCGTCGGGACGTCGGGGTACCTGGCTCCGGAGCGTGCCACGGGCGGGCCGCCGACGCCGGCCGCGGACCTGTTCTCACTGGGCTGCACGCTGTACTACGGCGTCGAGGGCCGGGGCCCCTTCGAGCGCGGGTCGAGCCTCGCGGAGGTCACCGCGGTGGTCATGGAGGAGCCGCGCCCGGCCGTACGCGCCGGCGCGCTGGGCCCCGTACTGCGGCGGTTGCTCGCGAAGGATCCGGCGCGGCGGCCGTCCGCCCCGGAGGCCGAGGCGGCGCTGTCGCGGATCGTCACCCCGGAGGCGGAGCCGTACGCCCGCACGCAGACCGGCCTCGGCTCGCAGCCGCCCTGGGCCGCGGCGGTCCCTGCCTCGCAGCCGCCGTGGGCCGCAGCCGCCACGCCCTCGCCCGCCCCGGTGGTGTCCCGCGGCTTCGGCCCCGTCCCCGCGTCGCCGCCCGCCACGCACCGCCGCCGCGACCTCCCCCGCGCCCTGCGCGCCCTCCTCGCGGCCTGCCTCGGCCTGGTGCTCGCCCTGGGCGGGGTCTGGTACGCCATGGCCCACCAGACGAAGGAGGACGGCGGGAAGGCGGCGGCACCCTACGGGGCGGCCGTCGGGCTGGCGAAGCCGCTCAGGGACGGGGACTGTGTCCTCGCCGACTGGCCGGGGGCCCGTTTCCAGGGCACGCCCCGGATCTCGCTCGACCCGACCTGCCGGGACAGGGCGCCGGACGGGCAGGTGATGGCGTTCGTGACGGCCGCGTCGGCCCGGCAGGCGCGTACGCAGGGGGCGGCGCGGTGCGCGGAGCGGACGCAGGAGATCCGGGAACGGCTCGCGGACGTGCGCAGCGTGGCCGTCGTACCGACCGCGGCCGGTTTCGAGGCGGCCGGGCGGCGGGTGGTGTGCCTGGTGCTCGGCGCGCACGGGCCGGTGTACGGGCCGCTGGGCGCCCACCGCGGGCTCGGTACGGCCTTCACGGACGTCTCGAACATGCAGCGCCGTGACTGCCTCCAGGCCCGCTCGCACCGGGACGCCCGCCTCGTCTCCTGCAAGGGCGCGCACGACGAACAGGTCCTCGGCTTCACCCGGCTGGGCGGCGACGTCACCCTCACCGAGGCGCGGACCGCGTCGGACGCGGCCTGTGCCGAGGCCGTGCCGCCGGCCGACTACGGGTTCGACCCCTCGGTGTACACCTCCGGCTCCTGGACCAGCGAGGGTCCCTGGAAAGCGGGGACGCATTTCGTCGTGTGCACCGTCCGGAAGCAGAACGGGGGCACCATGGAGGGGGACGAATCCTGAGGAGGGTGTCGCGATGCCCGGATCCACGGACGGTTCTACGAAGGCGATGGGGGTGGTCACCGTCGGCGGGCTCGTCGTGGTGACGGCCTACACGGTGGCGCTCGGCAGCAACGGCTGGCTGTGGTTCGGCTGGGTCGTGCTGGGCCTGATCACCCTCGGCATGGTGGCGACCCGCAGCGCCTGAGGCTCAGGGCTCGATGAGCCGCCCCGCCGAGTGCACGCCCGGCTGGTACTTGGGCAGCCGGGCGGTGACCTTCATGCCCGCTCCGACGGCCGTCTCGATGACGAGGCCGTAGTCGTCGCCGTAGACCTGGCGCAGCCGGTCGTCGACGTTGGACAGCCCGATGCCGCCGGACGGGCTGAGCTCGCCGGCGAGGATGCGGCGCAGCAGGCCGGGGTCCATTCCGGCGCCGTCGTCCTCGATGACCACGAGGGCCTCGGCGCCGGTGTCCTGCGCGGTGATCTGGATGTGGCACTTGTCGCTCTTGCCCTCCAGACCGTGCTTGACGGCGTTCTCGACGAGCGGTTGCAGGCACAGGAAGGGCAGGGTGACCGGCAGCACCTCGGGGGCGATCTGCAGGGTGACGGAGAGGCGGTCGCCGAAGCGGGCCCGCACCAGCGCCAGGTAGTGGTCGATGGCGTGCAGTTCGTCGGCGAGGGTGGTGAAGTCGCCGTGCCTGCGGAACGAGTAGCGGGTGAAGTCGGCGAACTCCAGGAGGAGTTCGCGGGCGCGCTCGGGGTCGGTGCGGACGAACGAGGCGATCACGGCGAGCGAGTTGAAGATGAAGTGCGGGGAGATCTGCGCCCTCAGTGCCTTGATCTCGGCCTCGATCAGCCGGGTGCGGGACCGGTCGAGGTCGGCCAGCTCCAGCTGCACGCTGACCCAGCGGGCGACCTCGCCGGCCGCGCGGACCAGGACGGCGGACTCGCGGGGCGCGCAGGCGACGAGGGCGCCGTGGACGCGGTCGTCGACGGTGAGCGGGGCGACGACGGCCCAGCGGACCGGGCAGTCGGGCTGCTCGCAGGTCAGGCGGAAGGCCTCGCCGCGGCCGGTCTCCAGGGGCGAGGCGAGGCGTTCCATGATCTCGCCGCGGTGGTGAGCGCCGACGCCGTCCCAGACCAGGACGTCCTTCTGGTCGGTCAGGCACAGGGCGTGGGTGCCGAGCAGGGTGCGCAGCCTGCGGGCGGACTTGCGGGCGGTCTCCTCGGTCAGGCCCGCGCGCAGCGGGGGCGCGGCGAGGGAGGCGGTGTGCAGGGTCTGGAAGGTGGCGTGCTCGACGGGGGTGCCGAGGCCGGCCAGGCTCTCGGGGCGTGCCGTGCGCCGCCCCAGCCAGAAGCCGGCGGCCAGCAGCGGCAGGACGGCCACGCACAGGCCGGCCAGGAATCCGCTCACGCCTTCACCTCCGCCCGCAGTTCCTCCGGGAGATGGAACCGCGCCAGGATCGCCTCGGTGCCGCCCGGCACCCGTCCCGGCGTGGCCAGGGACACCAGCACCATGGTGAGGAAGCCCAGCGGTACCGACCAGAGGGCGGGCCAGGCGAGCAGGGCGTGCAGCGGGCCGCCGCCCGGGAAGCCGGCCATCGTCGCGGCGACCGCCACGAACGCGGAGCCGCCGCCGACGAGCATCCCGGCCGCGGCGCCCGGCGGGGTGAGCCGCCGCCACCAGATGCCGAGCACCAGCAGCGGGCAGAACGACGACGCCGACACCGCGAAGGCGAGGCCCACCGCGTCGGCCACCGGCAGCCCGCCCACCAGGACGCTCGCCGCGAGCGGCGCGGCCATGGCGAGCAGCGTGCCGAGCCGGAAGTGCCGTACGCCGCGGCTCGGGAGCACGTCCTGGGTGAGCACGCCCGCCACGGCCATGGTCAGTCCGGAGGCGGTGGACAGGAACGCGGCGAAGGCGCCGCCCGCCACCAGCGCGCCGAGCAGGTCGCCGCCGACGCCGCCGATCATGCGGTCGGGCAGCAGGAGCACGGCGGCGTCCGCGTCGCCGGTGAGGGTCAGTTCGGGGGTGTAGAGGCGGCCGAGGGCGCCGTAGAGCGGCGGCAGGAGGTAGAAGGTGCCGATCAGGGCGAGGACGGCGACGGTGGTGCGGCGGGCGGCGACGCCGTGCGGGCTGGTGTAGAAGCGGACGACGACGTGCGGCAGGCCCATGGTGCCGAGGAAGGTGGCGAGGATCAGTCCGTACGTGGCGTACAGCGGGCGCTCCTCGCGGCTGGTGGCGAGGGAGGTGGACATGCCGCCGTTGGCCCCGCGGTCGGCCCGCGGTACCGCGCTGCCCCGGGGGAAGGTGAGCCGGGTGTGGTGCTCGATGTGGTGGGTCCCGGCGGGCAGCCGGACCGTGCGGCCGTGCAGGGCGCGGCCGTCGACCGTGCCGGTCACGGTGACGGTCAGCGGCCGGTCGAGGCGCAGGTCGACGCTGCTGTCGACGGTGACGGCGCGCTGCTGGCGGAAGGTCGCCGGTTCCTCGAAGGCGTGGGTGGGGGCGCCGTCGCGCTGCCAGGCGAGGACGAGGAAGAGGGCGGGGACGAGCAGCGCGGTGAGCTTGAGCCAGTACTGGAAGGCCTGCACGAAGGTGATGCTGCGCATGCCGCCGGCAGCGACGGTGGCGACCACGACGACGGCGACGATGACCCCGCCGAGCGCGCCGGGCGCACCGGTCAGCACGGTCAGCGTCAGCCCGGCGCCCTGGAGCTGGGGCAGCAGGTAGAGCCAGCCGACGCCGACGACGAAGGCGCCCGCGAGCCGGCGTACCGCGTGCGAGGCGAGGCGGGCCTCGGCGAAGTCGGGGAGGGTGTAGGCGCCGGAGCGGCGCAGCGGGGCGGCGACGAAGAGCAGCAGCACCAGGTAGCCGGCGGTGTAGCCGACCGGGTACCACAGCATGTCCGGGCCCTGGACCAGGACGAGTCCGGCGATGCCGAGGAAGGAGGCGGCGGAGAGGTACTCACCGCTGATGGCGGCGGCGTTGAGGCGGGGGCCGACGGTGCGGGAGGCGACGTAGAAGTCGGACGTGGTGCGGGAGATGCGCAGGCCGAAGGCGCCGACGAGGACGGTCGCGACGACGACCAGGGCGACGGCGGGGACGGCGTAGCCGGAGTTCATGGGCGGGGTGTCTCAGCGGTCCTCGACGAGCCGTACGAAGTCCCGTTCGTTGCGTTCGGCGCGCCGGACGTACCAGCGGGCGAGCAGGATCAGCGGGGCGTACAGGCAGAAGCCGAGGACGAGCCACTGCAGGCGGCGGGCGTCGGGGGTGGCGGCGAAGACCAGGGGCAGCGGGGCGATCAGCAGGCCGAGGACCGCGAACACGGCGAGGGCGGCGCGCAGTTGGGTGCGCATGAGGGAGCGGACGTAGGTGTGGCCGAGGGTGGTCTGCTCGTCGATCTCGGTGCGCGGGCGGTAGTAGCCGGAGGCGCGCCGGGCGCGGCGGGGCGGGCCGGTGACGGTGACGCGGCGGTCGGCGGGGTCCTGGCCTGGCACGGCTACGGCCTCCTCATCAGCAGGTCCCGCAGCTCGCGCGCGTGGCGGCGGCTGACCTGGAGCTCCTCGCCGCCGACGAGGACGCTCACCGTGCCCGCGTCCAGGCGGAGTTCGCCTATGTGGCGCAGGGCGACGAGGTGGCGGCGGTGGATGCGCACGAAGCCGCGGGAGCGCCAGCGCTCCTCCAGGGTGGACAGCGGGATGCGGACGAGGTGGCTGCCCTTGTCGGTGTGCAGGCGGGCGTAGTCGCCCTGGGCCTCGACGTGGGTGATGTCGTCGACGGCGACGAAGCGGGTGACACCGCCGAGTTCGACGGGGATGTGGTCGGGGTCGGGTTCGTGCACGGGGATGCGGGGGGCCGAGCCGCGCAGTTCGGCGGCCCGGCGTATCGCCTCCGCGAGGCGTTCCTTGCGCACGGGTTTGAGGACGTAGTCGACGGCCTTGAGGTCGAACGCCTGGACGGCGAAGTCCTCGTGGGCGGTGACGAACACGACCAGCGGCGGCTTGGCGAAGCCGGTCAGCAGCCGGGCCAGGTCCAGGCCGTCGAGGCCGGGCATGTGGATGTCGAGGAACACCACGTCGATCGCCTCCGGGCCGCCCGGCCCGGACTCCAGCGCCCGGTTGATG
>NZ_JBTWMV010000058.1:0-38829 GCF_054850255.1 Streptomyces sp. 7R007
ACTGCTTCGACCCATAGATGACACCTACACTCCGGAGCACTGTGAACGGCAGCTCCGAAGGAGGAACCGCGTGCTGCTGATCCCTCAAAGGCCCTGCCTCTACTGCCGTCTTTCGTATGCGCCAGACGGCTCCCTGGAGAAGGTCGAGCGCCAGGAGGAAGACGGCCGCGCCACTGGCGTGCGGCTGGGCTGGCCCGACTTCTGCTGCGTCTACGTCGACAACAGCCGCAGCGCCTGGCAGCGCAACCGGAAGCGGCCCGACTGGGACCGGATGCTCCTCACGCTCGACCGCGACAGCGGCCGACTCATTTCTTCAGACCCGAAGGCGAATCACCACCACGACGGGATCATGACCTATCACGGCGACCGGCTCATCCGGCAGCCGTACGACCTGGAGCTGCTGCTCAACATCGCGGACACGCGGCACATACCCCTGGCGTCCGTCTCCGGTGTGAGGGACCTCAGCAATGCCGATGACCGGTTCATCCTGCGCATCGAGGCGGCGTCGGCTTGCCGCGAGGTGGACGAACTCTCCCGCCGCCGCAAGCGCGGCTACAAGGCCGACGTCGTCAAGCGCGGCAAGAGCCAGCAAGGAGGCAGGCGCCCGTACGGCTGGGGAGCCCCCACAGGCAGGTTCAAGACCAAGAGCGACCCGGACACGGGTGAAACGCAGGTCGTGGAGATCCTCGACTACAACAAGACGGTGCCGGAAGAGGCCAAAAACCTGGCGGACGTCGCCGACAAGATCCTGGCTGGGCTGTCCATGGCCGGCGCGCTGCGTTGGATGAACGAGCGGTCGACGACCACCGAGGGCAACCCCTGGTCCTCGCGGGTTCTGTGGTCGGCGCTGACCTCGCCGCGCATCGCGGGCCTGATCGCAATCGACGGAGTGCTGCACAAGGCAGTGTGGAAGCCGGTCATCTCCGAAGAGAAGCGCCAGGCCCTGATCGCCCTCCACGAGCAGCGGCGCAAGACAGCACCCAATCCGGGCCCTGGGCGCGTGCACCTGCTCCCCGGAGTCCTGGTATGCGGACGCTGCCAAAGCAGGTCGTGGCGTAGCAAGCCCATGGGCGGCAAGGGCCGCAATACGCGGCCCGGGTACAACGGCTACCGCGTCTACCACTGCAAGGACTGCAATCTTGCGCGCAACGTCGAACACCTGGACGCATACGTCACTGGGCGGGTGCTGAGGCTGCTGAACTCGAAGCGGTTCCTTCGCGAGTTCCAGGCCGCTGTCGCCGAGGGCCGGCCGGGCGCGGGAGCCGAGATCATCGCGCTGGAAGCGCGCAAGAAGGACACCGAGCAGAAGCTCAAGGCTCTGGCCGACCACCCGGACTTCGATCCGGCCGTGGCCATGCTGTCGCTGGCTTCCTTCGATCGGAAGATCGACGAGCTGCGGAACTCGCTGGCGCTGACCTCTCGCCAGCGAGCGATCGGCCGCGTCATCGGGATCAGCCGCGAGGTCTGGGAGGCAGAGCCCGTCGACACGCGGCACGAGGTGGTGGCCGCTCTCTTCGATGTCGAGGTGAGGCCCAGTCTCCGCCGCGGCCCCGGATTCGACCCGGACAGCGTGGCGCTGCACCGGAAGTCGCTCGGGGCCGAGACGGAGGGCGGTTCACAGGCCAAGGCACAGCTGCAACTCCAGCAGAGTGCGGACATCCACGCATAGGTCGATCAGTGCCGGAGACCGACCGGACGGCGTCACCGAAGCAGCCGGTGCAGAGGACTGCGGCGGCCCCGTGGGCGACGAACTTGACGCCGATGAGCTGGCGCCGCCGGTCGGCGCCGTTGACGTCGCCCCGCCGACGCTCGGGTGAGGCGCTGCGGGAAGTGCTGCGGAAAATGACACGCCAGAGGACATCGCCTGGTCGCTATCTCCGCCTGTGCCGCCGCCTTCCGGAGGACCGGTGGTCGACGCCGGAGCCTCGCCCGGCGGCCCGTTCGTACGGGGCGCGGGTGAAGCGGTCGCCGAGCCTGAGGGGCCCGGCGTCGGGATGCCGGGCGGAGGCCCCTCGCCGCTGTGGGGCGGCGCCGCACCGCCCCACAGGGTCACGATGAGGGCCACCGCGCCGGCTGCCGCTGCAACGGCCATGCCGCCGGCCACCACTAGTTGCGGGTGACTGTGGCGGGCGTTGCGCAGCTTGGCCAGGGCGGCGGCCAGTCCGCCGCCGATGTACAGAGCAAGGTGGCGCTTACGCCGGACCGGCTCACTCCTGGGCGGTTCTAACGACCTGGGAGCTGCCCGGAGTCCGATCTCTTGCAGAATTCTTTCGCTGTCGCGCTCGACGCGTAGCACTGTGAGCTGCCAGCTGAGTTGCCTCAGCCGCCGGAAGAGCAACCACACGACAAGAGCAAGTGCGCCGAGTGCGCCCGCGAGAATGAAACCGATCATTCCCATCCCCTACGAGCAGCACACGGTTGAAATGGATGTGCGGTGCAGGTGTTGAGAATGCGTCAGTTTTTGACGTTGTCAGACGCATATATGCCGATCGTGATCGATCCGTGACCGAGCTCTAGGTAAGCCCTTACGAGGCGCTACGACCAGGCACTTGACGAGGTGTCGAGTCCTCGGCCGGTTCCTCTCGGCCGTCCTGAGCTTCGATCTTCGCGGCCAGAGTGCGCAACAGCAGCGCCTTCTCGGCGGCGCTGCGCGGCTTCTCGTCCAGCGCGTTGAGGATGACCTTCTGCTGCCATTCCTCCAGCTCAGCCAGGGGAGCCGCTTCCGGCGCCGGAGTTGGGGCCGGCGCCTTGGCCCGCTCCATCTCCCGCAGGACCTCGGCCGCATCCTCCCGGCCGGCGGCCGCGAGCCGCTCCGAGCCGACGCCCACGACCCAGGCCATGTGGGCGAGGGTGATGTGCGGCGCGATCACCTGGCTGTTGGAGTCTTTCCGGTAGCCCTTCTCGATCTGTCGCCATCGGCTGCCGCTGAACTTGATCTCCATGCGTGCCGCCGCCGCCTCCGGACTCAGTCCCGAGGCCTCGCGCGCGAGGCGGATGAGCGTCGCCTCCGGCGGTGGGGGTGTCGCCGGTGCTCCCATGACCGTCTGCCCCTGCTCTCTCGGCTCTCCGTGTTGGACTTTCTTGGACTGTACCGGACCTGGTGTTCCCCCTGGCTAGGGCTCCACACACAACCTCCACAGTTGGACGATCCGAGTACGAGAGCGGACGGCAATGTCAAAGAAAGTGCGAGTTACTGATCAGTAGAGCTTGTACTGTCAGATTGAGTCACATACTGTCTTTGACATGAGAACCCCAGTGGATCCCCGGCGACTCACGCGACGCAGGGTGGAAGCGGGACTGAGCCAGAACGCTCTCGCCCGGGAGGTCGGCGTCACCAAGCAGTTGGTGAGCGCTGTCTCCCTCGGCAAGGCGAACTTCTCCCCCGAGACGCTGGCCAAGGTTGCCAAAGTCCTGAAGTGCGAGATCGCCGACCTGCTGCCGGACGACGACGAAGAGTTCCATGCTCTGACCCAGAGGCCGGCGTGATGTCCGCGCGGATCTGCCGCACGGCTGACGAGGCCTTCGACGCCGGCTGGAACGCGTCTTGCGACCACGGCGCCGACCCCGCCAGCTGCCTGGCCTGCGGGCTCACCGACAGTGAAATCGCACGCGTCGTGACCCTGCTCAGCGGCCTCCGCCTGGCTCTGGCGGGCCGTGAAGCCGCCTGATGCGCGCCCTCATCGACGTCGTCTGCCGCTGGGTGTGCGAGGCATGCAAGCACCGCAACCCCGCCTGGCGGATGTCCTGCCGCCGCTGCCGCACCGGCCGCCCGCTCGGCTCCTGAACGTACTGAGGGCCCGCCGTCGCCCCGGCGAGCCCTCGGCCCACCAGCCCATCACCTTGACACGAACCGAGGTGGACCCGATGCCCTCCAGCATCGCACACAACAACCCCGCCGATCGTGACGAGGCCGCCCTCGTACTGCGGCTCGTGGATACGGCGCCCACGTTCGCGCCGCCCCTCGACATCGCCCGCGACAACGCCCGCCGCGTTCTTGAAGAGGCCAACGCGCTCGACCTCGACACCGCCACCGTCGGCGAGGTCTACGGCCAGCGCGGCGCCCTTCAGGAGAGCCTCCGCCAGATCCTGGCCGCGCTCGATACCGAGGACGCCCGCCATGCCTGAGCCGCTCAGCAACGAATACCTCAAGCAGACGCAGCAGATCGTCGCTGCGGTCCCCAACGGCCCCTGGGACGCGGTCACCAACGACTACGGCCTGCCGGACGCGGTCGGGCCCATCTCCTACCTGGAGACGGCCTCGGGCCACGACCAGGTCCCCGTCATCCGGTTCATCAGCCACGCCCGGGAGGCCCTGCCCCGCTACGTCGGTGAGGTCTGCCGCCAGCAGGACCTCATCAAGGAACTCACGCGCCGCATCCACGCCCTGGAGAACAGCAAGGGCGGTGCAGGCCATGGGCGGTGACGACCTGGCGTTCCCGTGGGCTCGCACGTACGACGCCGACCAGCTGGCCGCGTTCATCGACGACCTGTGGGGTGCCGCCGGCGGCGGTGACGACCTCGCCACCCTGGACGCGATCGAGAAGGTCATCGCCGAGCACCGGCCGGAGCGCGACGCGTCTGACGAGAGGGGCGCGCCCCCATGCCCGCTCAGCCCCTGGCACCTACGGCTCCTGACGCGTATCGCCAACGGCGACACCCACGTCGACGCGGCCCGCAAACTCGGCATCAAGACGAACACCATCCGCGTCGCCGTGTCCCGGATCTACGAGCGGATCGGCGCCAGGAACGCGGCACACGCGGTGGTCATCGCCCTTAGCCGCGGATGGCTGCCCGCCGAGTCGATCGAACTGCCGCTGCCTCAGGAAACGGAGCGCAGGAGTCCGAGCGCCTGGAAACGCCTGTACCGGCAGTGCGCGGCTGACCTGCGCGCAACTCCCGGAGCCTGGCGTGCCATCAGCGCTTACCAGAGCCGGGACGGCGCGCGGCGGGCCGCGGACCGCATGTGCAAGGGCCTCATGGACGACTTCGAGCCCGCCGGCGCGTTCGAAGCGACCGCCAGCGTGGAGAACGGCCAGTGGGTCGTCCGCGCCCGCTATATCGGCATTCCCAACCAGCCTGCAGAGAAGGCGTCATGACCATCGACATGCCTACCCGGCGCCTGGAGTACCGGCCCACCGCCGTCATCGACACCAGCGAGCAGGTGAAGGTGCTGCTGGAGCACTTCGCGAAGCAATGGCCGGACTACCAGCCCGTCGTGCACAAGACGCTCGGCTACTACGGCGTCGTCCGCGACGACACCCCCGCCAACATGCTGTTCACGTTCGACGGTAAGCCCGGCCGGATCTGCATCGGCCCGGACGGCGAGACCTGGGTGTCTGTCGTGTGGGAGCCCGCCTCTACGTTCCCGGTGCGCGCCTGGGTGCCCGCCAGCCTCCTCCAGACCAGCAAGCGGAGGTACTGATGCGGTACGCCGTCATCACCCCGGCCGGTGAACTGGCCCACCACGACAGCCAGCTCCACTGGGACACCGTCATCGGCCCCGAGGGCAAGGCCCGCATTCACCTGCCCAGGCTCACCGTCGCGGGCTGGGCGAACGACGTCAGCCTGCTCTACCCCAAGCGCTACCCGCGCAACGTCGTCGGCTCCTGCGTGCTCGCCGCCCTGGGCGCCAACGTGCAGCCGTACGCCGGCCCGATCGTCTTCACTGGCTGGAACCCGGACAACACCGCGCGCGGCCTGCTAGAGATCGAGCCGCTGCCGCAGCCCGTCGAAACCCTCGACACGGTACACGGGGACGTCCTGAAGGCCCTCGCTGGGCAGACACCCCGCGCGCTGTCCGAGTCCTGGGCCGAGCAGATGCGGGAGATCGCCGATCACGTGCGCACCGCTCCCACACCCGGCGTCACCGTGCGGACGGTGACGCTGCGATGACCACCCGCCCGGCGTCAACGCCGACTGCCGCCGCCTTCCCTGACCGGGCCGCCGCAGAGGCCAAGGTGAAAGAGGGGCATCGTGCCGCCCCCGCGACTCCGCCTGCGCCGGGCGGGATCCCGACCGCCCGCCGCACGTCAACGTCACCCTCCGCGGACTCGCGACACGCGGGCCAGGGAGCGAAGGCAGGAGAGGAATCCCCGAACACTCCGGTGACCCTGCCTGCGTGTGGCGGGCCCCAAGCCACCCGTTCCGCGTCAACGTCACCTGCTACCGCATCGAGCACGGCCGCGGCGGGATCGAAGGCGGAAGAGGGGCGCGCTGAATCCGCCCCCGAGACATCGCCTGCGCGGAACGGGTCCCAGACCGCTCGCCCGAAGTCAAAGCCACCCGCCGGCGCCCGCAGCGCCGCGACGGGAGCCAAGGCCGGAGAGGAGCCGCAGGCAAGACCGGTTCCGAAGACCCGACCTGCTCCGGGCGAGCACCCGACGGCCGGGCCGAAGGACTCCGTCGTCCACGCCTTCGGCCCGGCATCCACCACTCCGAATCACCCCAGCCTGGAGAACCGATGAGCTCCCCCGAGGACGCGCAGGAAGCGCAGGCCGAAGAGGCCATGGCGCAGGCGCTCAACGCGCTCGGCTTCCGCACCATGACGACGGAGCAGTGGAGCCGTCAGGGAGCCCTCGACGCCATCCGCGAGCAGCGGCGCCGCAACACCAACGACCCGCGCGTCCGCAAGCTCGAAGAGGTGTGCTCCACACTCGCCGACCGCCTCACCCACCACGTGGACGTACCGGCGGCGGACATGGCCACCGTGCTGCTCGTGGCCGGCGCCTCCGTGGGGGAGCTCGCCATCGTGCACGGTCTGCCCGGCGTGGTCGTCTCGGAAATCTTCCAGGTCACCGCCGCAGAGCTGGACGAGCGCGCACGCGGTGGTGAGCAGTCGTGAGCACGCCCCGCATCCTCGGCCTGGATCTTTCCCTCACCGCCACGGGCATCTGCTTGCCCGACGGCACCACCCGGACGATCAAGACGAACCCGAAGGACGGCGACCGCCGCCTCCAGTACATCGTCCGAGACATCGGCATCGCCCTGGATGAGCACGAGTTCGGCGACTCCAGCGACCTCGTGGTCATGGAGGAAGCCCCGCCCGGGCTGAAAGGGCCAGCAATCAAGGCCATCCACATGGTGCACGGCGCGGTCCGTCTCCGGCTGCTCGACTACGACACGCCCTTCGCCGTGATCAACCCGACGGTGCTCAAGGCGTACGCCACCGGCAGCACGCAGGCCGACAAGACCGCCATGGCCATGGCCGCGTACAAGCGCACCGGCTGCGAGTTCGACGACGACAACCAGTGCGACGCCTGGTGGCTGCGCAACGCCGGCCTCGACTGGAGCGGCTGCCCCGAGTTCGTCCTGCCCGCCGCCCAGCGCGAACGGCTGAGCAAGGCCTCCTGGCCCGTCCCGAAAGGCAACCCGTCGTGACCCAGCTCAAGTTCGACGCCAAGGTCAGTGCGTCGGCACAGGAAGCGCTGGAGCCGCACGTGCGGCCCGTGTACGCCGTGCCCGCCTCGCGCCGTCTGTTCATCGGCGAGTTCGCCGCGATTGAGCGGACCGAGCCCGCGCCCGGGTCGGAGAAGGAGGCGTCGGTCAAGGTCCGCATCGTCGCCCTGGAGCTCCCCAACGAGGCCCAGGAAGGCTACGTCCGTGAGGCGCTGCGATACCTACACCTCCAGCGCACCGCACGCGGAACCCTCGACGACGACGGCCAGCTCGAACTGGACGAGTCCACGCTGCGCCTGACGGGCGGCCAGCTCGCCTACCTGGAGACCGCCCGCCTGCGCGCCGGCCTCAACCACTGGGCGCAGTACGCCCGGCGCGTCCTGCACACGCCGAACCTCACCGTCACTGAGGCCATGCACGAGATGAAGACCGTCGCCGACGGGCTGGCCGCCACGCTCGACGGCGCCCGCGGAGACGACGACTCCTGACGCCTGTCACCCGCTCCTGACCGAACTCCGCCAGCCCTGAAGGGAGGTGACCCCCATGCCTCAACGCGTCCGCGTACCCCTGCGCGTGATCGTCGGCTCGTACGCCGACTCCACCGTCAGCGTATACGTGAAGATCGCTGCCCTGGACCGCAAGAGCACCGGCTGCGAGGCGGGGGTCGCCTACCTCTCCAGCCTGCTGGGCCTGGCGCGCTCCACGGTCGAACGGGCGCTGACGCAGCTGATGCGGCCTGCGCCGGACGACGACGTAGTGGAGCTGATGAGCCAGCGGCGCACGCGCCAAGGCGGCGACGGCTGGACGGCAGTGCGCCGCATCCGCGCCACCCACCCGCAGCGTGAGCACGGTGCTTGGGTGCCGTCGCGCGCCGCCGAATCCCTCAGCCCGCGCCAACTGCGCTGCTACGCGGCCCTGGCGTACGCCACCGCGACCGGCACGCACGCCACGCTCGCCGAGCTGGCGCGCGTCCTGCGCCACCGCTCCGGGCAGAAGGCCGGCCAGCCCCTCGATGTGCGCTCCGTGCGCCGCATCCTGCGCGAGCTGGAGCGGCTCGGCTGGATCACGGTGGGGCGGCGCGCCGGGTATCGCGGCCGTCACGTCTACACGGTGCACGATGAGCCCCTCCAGGCCGTGCTCACTGCGGACTCTGGAGAGGGATCGGGTGGGGATCTTGGTGAGGGATCGCTACAAGAGGATCACCACCAGACTGACTCACCGGATGATCAACCACCCACTGCCGTCTTCGACATCCGCCGTAGGCGAGTGCAGGTAGTAGCGCGAGGGCCTGTGGAAAACTCTCCGCTTCCGCGGGCCTTCGCCCGCCCGTACACCGGGCCCGGGCTGAGCCTCGCTCCGCGGATCTGGCGAATCCTCGAACCGGTGAAGCCGCTGCTTGCGGGCCTGTCGCCGTACGTCGTACGCGAGCTGGCACGGGAGATCGGCCGCCAGCTCGACGAGGGCCAGGAGCCCGAGCGGCTGCGCGCGCGGCTGGAATTCCGCTTTGCGTCCACGGAGCAGATCCGCGACCCGGGGCGGTGGCTGCTCGGCGCCGCCGTGGTGCGGCGTGGCTGCGGGCTCGTCGCCTGCGAGTCCGGCCGGAACTGGCACACCGGCGCCCGCTGCGACGTGTGCGCCGACCTCGCGGCCGACGGGCAGCGCCCCCAGAGCCGGCCGCCCGGCCCGCGGCGCCCCGGCTACCCACGGCCGCCCGGGCGCTGGCACGAGTGCGAGGGCTGCCGCGCCCCGTCCCGCCAGCCGCTCCCCGGCGGCGTGTGCCGAGCCTGCCGGCCGCCCAGCCCGGCCGACCTGCTGGAGAGGTGGCAGCGGTGACCGACCCCGACGTGCCCCGCCCGGCAACCGGCCAGCTGCTCACGCTCGCCGCCGCCTGCCGGCCGGACTGGTCCATCGACGAACTGCGCGACGTCCTCGCCCAGGCCCGCCCCGACATGACCTGGGGCCGCGTCCTGGTCGCGGTCGCTCAGCTGATCGCCGACCCGGAAGCCGAGCCACCCGACCTGCTCGCTGCACGACCCGAGCCGTGGCGCCACCACCGGCGCCCGCCCGGCCCCGAGACCTACGCCCGCGGAGCCGCCGCCGCACGCGCGGCCCTGAATCCGACACCCGAATCCGACTGTTCCTGAAGGGAGGCGATGGCGATGACCGCAACCGTGCACATCGCCCGTCGCACCACCCCACCCCAGCTGGTCAGCAGCCTGCGAGCACGCTGGGCCGCCTTCCAACTGAGGCACTTCCGCACCGTCCAGGCCGCGTACTTCACACAGCTGCACGACGCGCTGCCCCTGGACGACCCGGACCGGCATGCGCTGGAGACGCCCGCCCTTGAGGACGCCTTCGCGCAGCTGGCCGCCGACCACCCGACGGCCGTCACCCCCGCCGACGGCGGCGACCAGGCGCGCGCGGCCGACCGCGAGCAGATGCTGCTCGCCGTGTGCGACCGCTGGTTCCGCGAGGCCCACCCGGCGCCGGACCACCGCTGGTCACCGGAGGTCCTCACCGCCTACCAGCGGCTCATGGACGACGTGCGCGGCTGCTTCCAGCCCGGCGGTGCGGCATGAGCGCCAAGACCACCGAGTTCCAGGCGGACGCCGACTTGCGGTCCAGGCTGCACCAGCAGCTGTACACGCTGTTCGGCCGCCGCGTGAAGGAAGTCCGCATCACCCGCGTCACCTGGCCGGAGGGCAAGCGGTGGGTGGCCATGGTCATCGGCGTCCACGGCAGGGAAATGCCCGTCCGCGAAAAGGGCCTGCACAACAACGCCGCGGCCGTCCTGCGCGAGGCCTTCCCGCACGCCAACTGGTCGCGTGCCCAGGACTACGACGTCGCCAGCGGCGTCCTGCGCGAGCACGTCGTACGGCAGCCCGCCGCCCCGCGAGGTGAACCCTCGTGAGCCGCAACGAGCAGCGCAGAGCCGACCACCAGCACGCCGCCGACCAGGCTCGGCAGATGCCCGGCCGCTGGGTCCTCGCCGGCACGTACGGGTCCACGCAGAGCGCGACCGGAATGGCCCACCAGGTCCGCACCGGCAAAAGTGTGCCCGCCTACCGCCCGGCCGGCGCCTTCGAGCCCCATGTCGACCTCACCGACGACGGCGCCGACCTGTACGTGCGCTACCTCGGCGAGCCCACCGAAGGGACCGCCACCTGATGCGCACCTACGACGAAGCCGTCAAGAACGCCCGCGACGAGCACACCTTCTCCAACAGCTCCCAGTGGGAGGTCTGGTCGGCGAAGAACTGCGACCGCTGCATCCACGACAAGCCCGCCCGCCAGGGCGACCCGGCGCAAGGCTGCCCGCTCATCCTCATCGCCCTGGCCGGCAAGAGGCCTGCCGAGTGGCTGACGCAGACACCGGAGCAGGACGTCTACGCCGACTACACCTGCACCGAATTCCGCGACGAGAACAACCCCGACGCCGAACCGCGGCCCCTGCCGACGCCGGACGGGCAGGGCGAGCTGCTGCCCCGCGAACCGTACGAGGGCCACCGCATGCTCACCCCGCTCACCGCGGCGGACCGCGCGGCCGGCGACTTCCACCAGTCCATCGCGGACGGCCTGACCGAGGACCTCGACGCCTTCTCCCGCCGCCTCGGAACGGCCACCACCGACACCTCCCGGAGACCTCGATGACCGCCCCCAGCATCGTCCGCCGCTGCCGCACGTGGCTCAGCGACGTCCAGGCCAACAAGCTGCGCACTCAGCTTGCCGAGGAACGCGACAGGAACCGGCGCCTGGAGCAGCGAGTCGCGGAGCTCCAGGCCGCGAACGAGGGCGCCTACCACGAGCAGTCCATCGCCAGCGGCAACCCCTGCCTCAAGGCCAACTGCTCGCTGTGCGGCCGCACCCAGAAGGCGGCCACCGCGTGATCGGCTACGTGCTCCTCACCCTCGGCACCACCGGCACGGCTGGCGTCCTGTACGCCGTGGCCCCGGCCGGCCGCGGCGCCCACCGGTACGTCGTGCCCCGCTCCGTGCTGCGCGCCCAGGCCGCCCGGAAGGACGCACAGATCGAGGAGCTGGCCTGCAAGATGATCGGCCTCGCCGCCGAGCTGGACGGCGCCTATGACGAGCTGCGCAGCGCCCTCACCGGCAAGGAAGCGGCCGAACAGCGCGTCACCGAGCTGGAAGAACAGCTGAAGGCCTTCGACCAGCTGTGCGCCGACAACATGCAGCTGCGCGCCGACCTCGCCAACGCGACCGCCATGCGCCAGCTGCTGCCCGGCCCTTCGCCGGCCGACGACGCGAGCGCCCTCCCGGACCACGTCCAGGAGTTCGCCGACGTCACAGCCACCGCCTGGCGGGCGGAGGCTGCGCGATGAGGGAGTACTACCGCGACGATCAGGCGACGCTGCTGCTGGGCGACGCCCTGGACGTCCTGCGTGAGCTGCCGGACGGTTCGGTCGACTGCATCGTCACCTCGCCGCCGTACTACGGGCTGCGTGACTACGGCATGACCGGCCAGTACGGGCTGGAGGCCTCACCGTCCGAATACGTCGGCACGATGCGCGCCGTCTTCGGCGAGGCCCGGCGCGTTCTCGCCGACGACGGGACGCTGTGGCTGAACCTGGGCGACTCCTACGGGTCAGCGCCTGAGCAGCGCAGCCGAAGCGGCATCAAGCCGCGCTCGTCACGGCGCAGGGACGGCGCGCCCGTCGCGGCACCTCGCGACGCCGTACGAGGGCGGCGCAAGAGCCTACTGATGATCCCGGAACGCGTCTGCCTGGCCCTATGCGACGACGGATGGATCCTCCGCAACAAGATCGTGTGGCGGAAGACCAACTGCATGCCTGAGCGGGTCGAGGACCGGTTCAGCGGACGCCACGAGGCTGTCTACCTGCTCGTCTCACAGGAGCGGTACTGGTTCGATCTCAACCCGCTCCGGGAGAAGAAGAACGACGGCATCACCTGGGAACAGCGCAAGGCCGCAGGCGCACCGGGATGGCACGGCCTGGCTGGTCACAGCGCCGTTGAAACCGTGCCGAGTCTTGCTTCCCACCCGCTCGGCGCCAACCCCGGCGACGTGTGGTCTCTGCCCACGGCCCGCTCGCCCGACGCCCACTTCGCCGTCATGCCGCTGGAACTGGCCCGCCGGTGCATCACGGCTGGATGCCGGCCAGGGGGCATTGTCCTCGACCCCTTCTCCGGCTCCGGCACCACGGGCGACGCGGCCCGCAATCTCGGCCGCCACTACGTCGGCATCGACATCAAGCCCGCCTACCACGACCTCGCCATCAAGCGGTTCGCGCAGACAGTCCTCGACTTCACCGCGAGCTGACCAAGACCCGTCCGCCGCCGGGTGACACCGGCCCCGGCGGCGGACGGCATCACCCGAAGAACGAGATGACCCATGCACCTGGAGAACTGCCCCGTCTGCGGCAATCCGCACCCCTGCCTGTGCGGCAGCCCCGGCCAGACGCCCCCCGTAACCCCCACCTGGAGCACATCGTGAAGAAGAAGCCCACCCGCATCACCGGCCGGCTGAGCACGACCGCGTTCATCGACGTCGTAGCCGCCGACCTCGACATCCCGACCGACGAGGCGCACAGGACCGTGACGGCCGTGTTCGACGCGATCGCCCGCGCCGCCGCCTCCGGACACGACGTCGCTATCACGAACTTCGGCACCTGGTTCGCCTACCGCACCAAGCCGCGCAAGGCCCGCAACCCGCAGACCGGCGAGCCGGTGTCGGTACCCGCACACCCCGCGGTCCGCTTCCGCGTGGCCCCGGCGCTGGCCGCCGCCGTGCGCCGCCGCGACCGCCGGTTCAGCATCCGCAAGGCCGCCAAGGGCACCGCCGGAGGCACCAAGTGACCACCACCCTGCCCGCGCCGCCGCCCCGGATCGCGCGCCTGCCCCGCGACCGCCACGGCCGGCCGATCCCGTGGTTCGTGGACCACGTGGACGGCGAGCCGGACTTCCGCGTCGCCGACACCCGCAAGCTGCACAACGCGATCGTCTTCCGCTGCTGCTGGCTGTGCGGCCACACCCTCCGCAACACCATCCTCGGCCTGGCCGCCACCCAGTACGCCTACGTCATCGGGCCGATGTGCGCCGTCAACCGGGTCAGCTCAGAACCGCCCGCGCACCGCGACTGCGCCCTCTACGCGGCGCAGGCATGCCCGTTCCTGACCACGCCCGGCATGCGCCGGCGCCCCATCGACGTCCCCGACCTGGTGAAGCCGGACGGCGAGATGATCCTGCGTAACCCCGGTGTCGCCCTCGTATGGGTGACGAACGCCTGGCGCATGATCCCCGGGCAGCAGCTGTTCGACGTTGGAGACCCCGCCGAGACCCTGTGGTTCCGCGAGGGCCGCCCCGCGACCCGCGGCGAGGTCCTGGCCGCGATCGACTCCGGCATGCCGATCCTGCGCCAGGCCGCCGACAAGGACAGCGACCCGAAAGCCGCGCAGGCACACCTCGACCGGCAGTACCACCGCGCCCTGGCGCTGCTGCCCACCCTGACGGCCGCGGAGTGAGCCATGGGCAACTACACCGGATCCGTCCCCGACACCGCGGGCCGCCGCCTCGACTGGATGGCGCGCATGGCCTGCCGCGACGAGGACCCCGACCTGTTCTTCGACAAGACCAAGATCTACGAGGCGCGTGTCGTGTGCGTGGTGCGCTGCCCCGTCCGCACGCAGTGTCTGGCCAACGTGAAAGAGACCGAGCGAGGGATCACCCGCTCCGACCGCGACGGCATCGTGGCCGGCCTCGCACACCACGAGCGCCACCGCCTCGACCCGCACGTGCGCCGCAGCGACGACGACACCCCGCTGCTGGAACTGACCGGCGACGAGCCGTGCGGCAGCCACGATGCCCTGCTGGGCCACCTGTGGCGCGGCGAACGCGTCGACCCGGACTGCTGGAGCGCGGAGATCCGCCGCGACCGCCTCGACCGCGTCACCGCGGCGGCTAGGCGGCGCAAGGCCACGTCGCAGCAGGGGAAGCCGCCCGGCGGCCTCAAAAACGCGTCATGAGCCCGCAGGCCGGACTGTTCACCTGCCCGTACGGCGGCTGCGACGCCTTCGGCTACTGCCCCTGCGCGGAAGCGGACCCGGACGACCCAGGCCGCGTCCGCGACATCGACACCCTCCCGCCGATCGACACCTACGAACCCACGCAAGGATCCTGATGCCCACCCTCGGCTTCACCGCACTCGGCGTCGCCGCCCTCGCCGTGGTCGTGCTCCTGTGCGGTGCCCGCGACTCGTGGTTCTTCAGCCTGCTGTCCCTGGCCTGGCTCATCCAAGGGGCCAGTGAGGCCTACCAGGAACACCGGACCCGCACCCTCGGCTGCCTCCTCGCCGGGGCCTTCCTCGTGGGCGCCGCCTTCCGTGCCCTCCTCATCCGGCGAGCCCCTGCAGGAGGTGGCACCTGATGGCGCTCCTGACCACCCGCCAGATCCTCCTTGTCGGCGCGGCCGGCGGTCTGACCGTCCTGGTCGGCCTGATCGCATCCGCACTGATCGGCGCGGCACTGCACACCGTCATCTCCCGCGCCATCACGGCGATCTCCGCCCGCCGCGAGCGGGCCCGCGTCCTGGAGAAGGCACGCCAGCAGCTCACCACGTTCACCACCATCGACGACCTCAAGGACTAGACCCGTGTACACCGGACTCGCTCACACCGGCGTCGGCGCCGCCATCCTCACCGTGGCCGCCGTCATCACCACCCTCGCCGGCCTCATCACCAAGCGCGCGGCCAAGCGCGGCGCCCACCGCCGCGGAGGCAACCAGTGAGCCTCACCGTCACCGTGCTGGTCCCCGCCCACAACGAGGCGGCCACCATCACCAGATGTATAGCCGCGGTGCGCGCCAGCACCTACCCCGTACAGCAGATCGTCGTGGTCGCTGACGCCTGCACCGACAACACCGCCCAGCTCGCCCGCGACGCCGGCGCCGATATCGTCCTGGAGACCCACTTCGAGGACAAGGCCGCCGCGCAGAACGCCGCCCTGTGGGACATCACCACCGACCTCGTGATCGGCTTCGACGGCGACACTTGGCCCGCCCCGGACTGCATCCGCCTCATGGTCGAGCACATCGAACGCGACGGCCTGGACGCCACCTGCTCCACGATCCTCCCCGCCCAGGGCGTTGTCGTCCCCTACACCAAGCCCGGCTTCCTCGGCCGCGCGCAAGCCGCGTTCTTCACCCGCTCCCGCCGCTTCGCCTACGCCCTCGGCCGCCGCTGGTGGCGACTGTGCCAGGCCAAGGTCGGCCGCATCCAGGTCCTCACCGGCGCCTGCTACACCTTCCGCACGAAGGCCATCCAGGACATCGGCGGCTTCCCCAACGGGCTCATCACCGCCGACATGGACGCCACCTGGGCCCTGCACGCTGCCGACTACAAGCTCGAATACACCGGCGATGCCCTCGCCTACACGCTCGACCCCGAGGACTTCACCACGTACCGCAACCAGATGCGGCGCTGGAGCAGCGGCTACTACCAGAACATGGCCAAGCACCGCCGCCAGCTGCGGAACTGGCGCAGCCTGCTCGTCGTCGGCGGCGCCATCTTCGACCTCGTCAGCCTGTTCCTCACGGAGGGGTACCTGATCTGGTCCGCGGCCACGAGAACAAACGATTCTCTGCTGCAGGCCTTCATGTTCTGGACGGCCGTGCACACGGTGGTGTCGATGGGCCTCGTTGCCTCCGTCGTCGGCCTCAAGGAGGCCGCCCTCGGCGTCGTCCCGTACACGCTGGTCAACTACTACAACAAGTGGCTGTACTTGTGTGCGTTCGTCCGCGAGTGGATCCTCGGCCGCCACTACGCGAGTTGGACCGGCCGGCAGGGCCGCAAGACCGTCATCACCCCGATGACGCTGCGGCGCCGCTGGGTCCTCGGACACAGCGCGGTCGTACTCGGCGCGGCCACCATGCTCGCCGGCGGCCACCTCGGTAGCACGTCCATCTTGGCCACCGGAGCCGCGGCCACCATCGCCATCCCGCTCGCCCTCGTGCCCTGGCGCGGCACGGGCAAGCGGCGGGCGCCGCGCGGCACCGAAGCAGTCCCCACCAGCGCAGCGGCCACGGTCGTCGACACCAACACAGTGGAGCTGCCCAGGATCCGCGTCGCGAAGCTGCTCGACCCCGACACCGAGACCACGCTCACAACGTCCATCCCGCGCCAGCGCGCCGCCGCGCCCCAGGCTGAGAGGACGGCATGATGCGAGCCGACGACCTGACCCGCGAACTCGGCAAAGCCCTCGAAGCCCTGCGGTGGACGAAAAGGCACCTCACCGCAGTCAACGAGGGCAACGCCGCCCTGCACTGCAACGAGCGCGTCTTCTACAGCCCGCTCACCACCCAGGTCCACGAAGCCGTTCTCTCACTGGAGCGAGTCACCGCCGACCTCGACAGCGACACCCCGAACGAACCACGCCCCGACGGCTGGGCAGAGCAACGCCGCGAGTTCGCCGCCGACGTCATCGAGGCATTCGACGTGCCTGGCTGGGTGGGAGGCCCGGAGACAGAGCGCGAGGTCCTGCGCCGGCAGCTCTCCCGGGCGATCGAGTCCGTCCAGGACGGCCACGCCGCACCTGTCGAGGTCGGCGACGAGCGGATTGTCGCCGCCGTCATGCCGATCGTCGACAAGGTCCTGGTGAACCGCAACCGTGCCCGGGCTGCAGCCGGACGGGCGTACCAGCTCGCCGACCGGTGGCGGGCCGCCCACGGGTCGTCGATGTTCCTCGTACGGGCCGCCGGTGCGGAACTGCGCGACGCCTTGGACGACGAAGCCGAGCCAGATCACGACTGGCATCACCCGACACCGCTGTCCGGCCTCGTGTGCCGTCGCTGCGACCTTGCGCACAAGTTCTGGTCGGGCGAGGTCTGCATCGCGGACCGGTCCGTGGAATTGTTGGCCGCTGCGGAGTGCTCCGCGCAGTACTACAAGGCCAATGCCGGCCCGCGGCGCCAATGCATCCGCGCTGCCCAGCACCGCGGCGACCACGTCGACGAGCACGGCTTCCACTGGTCCGACACTGTGGCCGTGTACCCGGTCATCGACGGTAAGCCGAACTGTGGGCGAGCCAGCGCGAGCAGCTGCACGAACCCGGATCACGCCTGCGCAATCTGCGGCGAATGCGTGCACCAACACCCGGGAGAGGGCGGCTGCTACGACACCAGCCAGACCCCACCCGACCAGGGCCCGCTGACCCGCATTGAGGTACGGGACCCGTGCCCGTACTGCGAGGACTGCCCGCTCATCCCGCGCACCCTGATGGACGAGCACGTCCGCGAGCACCACCCGGACGTCACCCTGGCCAGTCGCGAGAATGGCGCCCCCGCAGCAGCGGCCGAGCCCGCAACGTGTGACGCATACCGGCCGCCCACTTCCCCCCAAGACGCCGGGCTCTGCGCTCGCTGCGGCATGTTCGACTACAAGCACCGGGCTGCCACGGCGACCGAGGCCGCGCTGATCGAGGCGCAGCAGCTCATCAGCATGCTGGGGGAACTCATCGGGGCTGAGCGTCGCATCGTGATGACCGCCATGGGCCACCGCGAGGACCTGAACGTGCGCACCGATGCCTGCTCCCGCTGCGGCCGGGATCACATGGCCGAACTGGAGAAGGAGATCCTGGCCGCCGACAGGGCGTACGCCGAAGCCTTCCCGGCCACCGCCGGCGGCCCGGCACGCCCCGGACGCCTTCCCGACGACGCCCCACGCACCCCACGCCAGCGCGCCTACGAGGCCGTGAAGGCGTACATCGACAGCCTCGGCGACCGCCTGCCGACCACCAGGTCCGCGCGCACCGCGCAGATCTGGCTCGCCGTCAACCGGGCCCTCGAAGCCGCCGGCCACGCCACTGACCCCGAAGCGCAGTGCCGACTCCCGCACGAGATGGAGGCCTGACCATGGCGCCGAAGTCACAGCCCACCGCTGAGCAACTGGAGCAGCTACGCGACCAGCTGCGCGCCGAGATCCGCGAGGGCCGTGAGACTCTCAAAGACCTGCACGCCGCCATCAAAGAGGCGCGCGCGCTCGCCCCGCAGCTCGTCGGCGCCATGCTCACCGAAGAGGTTAGCAAGCAGCTGGAGGTGCTGAGCGAGCGGACCGAGAAGGCCATGGACCACAGCGTGGCCCGGGTCATTGCCAAGTTCGACGAGCTGTTCAGAGTGATCACCGGCCAGGACCACGCCTCACGCCGCGCCGGGAAGCCGTCCATCCCCGAGCTGATCGAGGACCACGCCCGGAACGAGGTCATCGTCCACGTCCGCCCGGACCCGTCGCACGTCGCCGCCGCAATCCGCGATGTACGCCGTTACGGCCCGGGGAGGTGATGACGTGGCGCAGCGCATCAGAGCCGCCAGCGTCCGCCAGCTGCTCATCGACCAGGGCCATGAGTTCTCCGAGTTCGAGGCGGGGGAGTGGGACCCCGGCTTCCGCGTCGAGCAGGGCGGACTCCGGCAGGTGCACGTCTTCTACGACGGGCCTGGCGAGGCCGACCGGCTGGCCGCCATCACCACCGAGCTGCGCGCCGCGGGCTACCACGTCGTGCCCACGCAGCAGGACCGCGGCGGCCGCCGGCGCCTGGAGGTGACCCGGCCATGACCCCGATCGAAGAACTGCGGGCCGCTGCTGCCCGGCTGCGGGATGACCGGAACTGCGACGGTTTCCGCGTCGACTGCAACTCCCGTGAGCTGCTGGAGATGATTCGCGTCCTGCTGCGCGCCCGCGAGCCGCTGGCCGCCTGGCTGGAGCACGAGACCACCCGTTACGACCCGGCCGCCACCATCCAGGTCACCGATCGCAGCCACGAGATCGCCCTCGCGGTGGCACGCGCAATCAACGCCGCCGTCGATCCCGGCCCCGGACGGGACGGCCACATCGAGGACCGGCACAGCGGACGCGCCCTCTACGAGCGCCTGAAGCGCCTGAGCGGAGAGACGACCTGATGCAACCCACCTTCACCCGCGGCTTCAAGCTGCACCACAACGGCCAGGTCCTCGACGGCGCCGAGTTCCCGTCCGGCCGCACGTTCGTGATCGACGACCCCGAGTACGGGCTCGCCTCGGTCGCAACGTCCCTTGAGGAACTCCTGAAGGGCTACCACGGGGCCCGCGTCGAGTGGCCCGGCGATCAGCTCGTGCCCACCGCGCTGCTGCTGGACCTGGTGAACATCGCCGCGCGGGTCGCCGTCCTGGACAGGGCCCGCCCGGCGGGCGCGGGCGCCCGCGCCGTGCTCGGCCAGCTCACGAAGTACCTGGGCTACGACGTCGCCGAGCGGGCCGCCGAGCAGGAAACCGCCCGCGCCCTCGCACGAGGGGAAACGCACCTGTGAGCGCGCACCCCGGCGACGTGATCGCCCAGCATCCGACCGCTATCGAAGCCGCGCTCGCCGTCGCCGACGCCGACCTCCGCGACCGGCACGGCCCCGAGAACGGCGTCGAGCCCTGGTACATGGCGCCACTCGGCCCGACCGACCACATCTATGCCGACTGCCCGCACCTGCGCCGCTCCCTCCGCGACGGTCGGGAGCCCGTGAAGGGATCCGGGGCCCTCTACCCCGACGCTGGCGACGTGTGCGGCTGGTGCTGCCGCGTCTGGCGAGCACGACGAAGCAAGGAGAACACCGATGGACGCTGAGAAGCGCGTCAGGACGATCGACCATCACGAGTGGACGCTGAAGAGCCCCGCACACCACACCGAGGTGGAGAAGGCTGTCGCGGTCGCCGAGCAGGACCGGGCCCGACTCGCCTCCAAGGGCGTGCCCACCGGCGACGTCGAGATCTCAGCCCACGACGACCTGGTGCTCATCTCGTTCCAGGCCGAGCGGCCCAAGAACCCCAAGCGGCCGGGATACCGCGGGCTCGCCGAAGAGACGGAGGCCGCCGATGCCTGAAGCGAAGTACGTCCGCGTGCTGCTGTGCGGTGGCCACCTCGACGGTCAGTGGGTCGACGTGCCGGAAGGCGCGAGTACCTACCGGACCATGAAGCCGCAGCCCCTCCAGCTCAGCCCGGACCCGGAGCCGACCGTGCCCCTCCCGGACGTTGTCGAGTACCGGCTTGAGCCCATGCCCATCCGCATCCGCCACGCCGGAGGACGGCTCTGGGTAGGAACGCTCGGCTACGGCCCCGACCGCGACGAGGCCATCGTCCGAGCACTGTTCCAACGCGACGTCGCACAGCAGTTGCTCGGAGGCTTCCGGTGATCGACGAGTCCAGGATCGAGCTGACCTTCAAAACCTTCGCGCAGCGGTTCGCCATCGAGGAAGGGCTGCTGCTCGACATGGACGTGTCCGTGCAGCGCGAGGTCTTCGGCCACTTCGCCTTCCAGTTCCGCACGCGGATCCTCTCTGACGACCTGCCGCCTCACATGCTCGCCCAGCGGACCCGGGTTGCCTTCGAGGTGCCGGCCTCCACCTGGCAGATGTGGAAGAAGCGCCACGCCCGCCGGTGGTACGCGCGGCGCCTCGTCGCCCGCTGGCCGGTCCGCTACGAGCCCGACCCGGACGGCCGCCACGCCGACGCCGTGTGCTCCTTCAACCTGGAGCGCTTCCGCACGTACCCGCGAGCTCAGGTGCAGCTGCCGCACGACCGGTTTGGTGCCGAGGTCCTGGCGCACGGCATCCGGAACATCCGCTGGGACGTCACCGCGAGAAAGGACGGCCTGTCATGACCGACAACATGCGTGTTCATGGCTACTGCCCGGTGGGCTGCGGGCAGACGCTGGAGCGTCGCGGCACTGATGGAGTGATCCAGTGCCAGGCGACCTACTGCCCCAGGATGTACGCGGTCCGGGACCTCCTGGCGGATCGCGAGACTGAGCACGTTGTGCAGTTCGACGACGACGGCTTCACCGTCCGGCACCCGCTGCGCGAGCGGCTCGACGACGCGCTGATGCGGTGCGACCTGCACCGGCACTGCGCCTCCCTACCCGGCCCGCCAGCGGCGCTGGGCCGGTACAGGGCTGTCGCGGTGGACGGCATCTGGCAGTTCCAGCGACTCGACGAGGTGCAGGAGGACTCCGATGTCTGAGACGCCCCAGAGGCTTACCTTCGACGATGGCACCGAGCTCGCTGTCCGCCCATGGATGGAGCTCAAGGAGTCCGGCCTGCTGTGGCTGATCAATCGCACCGTCTTCCACCCGCGCGGGCTCGCGCTCGGCGTGGCCTACACCGATGACGGCGAGGTGATCGGTTGGACGCTGCTCGGTGATGGCTCCGAGCCCATCCACTTTTCACCGGAAGACGAGCCGGAGTTCTTCGCGCAGGCGCGAGCAACCCTGGCCGCCGCTTGCAAGGAGGGCGGCCGTGCAGACGCTTGACGAGCTGGTGGCCGACCTCGTCGACCGCTACACCGGCGACAAGGAGCACCCGGGCGACGGCGGCCCCGGCCTCATCCACCGGCTCGACACCCTCGGCCTGCGCACGCGGCAGCCGGCCGACGGCGGGCATGCCCCGCCCGGGTCGCGGCCGCCGACGTCGCTGGAGGCCGTGTCGTGGTCGCAGCGCATCAAGACCGAGGCCATCAGCCTGGACATGCGGCTGCGGCAGTCGGCGCGCACGCAGTCCTGGTACCGGGCGCTCAAGGCCATCCCGCCCGGGGCTGAGGCGGCGAACCGGGTGGGGGAGGTGACGAGCATCGTCGGCCGCTGGCACGGCACGGTGCTGACTGTGCTCGGCCTGCGCGGGCCGTCGGTGCACTTCCGCCACGCCCTGTGCCTGGCGTGCGGGGAGCGCACCGTCTACGGCCGGGCGGACGACGACCGGCCGCGCGCCTGGTGCGTCAACGACGCCTGCGTGGACGGCGATACGGGCGCGCCCGCGCGGTACGAGGGCAGCCGTTTGTACCTGCTGACGGAGAACCGGGTGCCGTAGCGGCGGCCGGTAAACGGGTGCGGCAGGGGCGTGAGTTGTCAAAGAAAGTGCGACTCAGGTCTTGTGGAGTATCGTACTTTCTCGTACTCTGTTTTACAGAGGTCGGGGCAACCGGCCGGACAACGCTCGTGGGGGAGGTCGCCATGTCGGACACGTTGTTCCGCTCGCTGGAGCTGATCGAGCCCGGCGACCTGGTCCTCTACCACGGCTCCATCACGAATCTGCACGGCCTGTGGCTCGCCGTCCCGTGCCCCTGCCGCCTCTGCTACGCCATGGACGCACTCGGCATCCCGGACATCCGCTTCGCGCTCATCGACCCGTGGCGCGAGCAGCCCGGTCCGGTGCACGTCCGCCGTCAGTCCATCACCCGCTCCGTTGCCTGCGCCTGAAGGGAGCCACCCGTGACCGTGTCGCTGCTCCACCCGATCACCATCGCCGACTACCTCACGCGGCACGGTCTTCCGGCCGACTGGCGGTTCGGCTCCCCGCTCGGACGCATCGCCGCCGAGCTCTACCGAGACACCTACCGGCGCGAGCCGCGCAAAGCGTGGCGGCTGATCAACGGCCATAGGCGGCAGGTCATGGCCTACACGCCCGACGAGGAGCACATCCTCGCCGAAGCGTGGCGGCGCTATCCACGAACCAGCCAGCCCGCAGAGGAAAGGCAGCCCCGCACGGTGCTGCAACGCATCGACCAGGCGCTCTCCGACTGGGCAGGCAGCGTCGACTCGATGCGCTGGCGTCCCACCGGCGGCCCACTGCGCAGCCACCCCTAGACCGGCGGCCGGGCTCTGTTCCCCCGGCCCGGCCGCCACTCCCAGGGCCTGTAGCTCAGGAGGCAGAGCGAGGGATTTAAACCCCACTGCGCGCCGGTTCGACCCCGGCCGGGCCCACAGACGACACAGCACGAGACGGAAGGATCACGATGCCCACCACGGTGCGCACTCACCACACCATCCGACGGCGCGACCGCCGCACCGGCCGCTTCGTGAAGATCTTCCAGCTCGCCTACACCGACCGCGACGCCACGCACGTCCGCCGCCTGCCCGCACGCGAGAGCATCGGTCGGATTCTCAACCGTCACGCGGACCGCGGCGAGGCATGGGACATCGCCGTCACCGACACGGACGGCAACGACGTCACCTTCGACTTCACCTGACCCCCGCAGACCGGCGACCGGGTTCTTCCCCCGGCCCGGCCGCCACCCAGGGCCGCGCCCCGCACTTCCCCCGAACGGGGCGCGGCCCACCCCACAACTCAACACCGAAGCGGCGTAGCTCAGTTGGTAGAGCACGGATCTTATAAGTCCTGGGTCGCGGGTTCGAGTCCCGTCGCCGCCACTCAAACACCAGACCTCTACTGGGAGTTGAGCATGCCTGGCACCGCGCCCACACGCTTGCCCGCCACGCCCGCCGAAGTGGCGGCCGCCATCCTCGACATGATCGAGCAGTACCCCGAGATGTTCGACATGGGCAGCTGGGCGACGCTGCCGAGCGGGGACCTTGAGCCCCAGGGCGACATCCCGTGCGGCACCACGATGTGCATCGCCGGATGGGCCGCGCACCTCACCGGCTACACGCTGCACACCACGTCGGACGGCGAAGGGGTGTTCACGAGCAAGGACGGCGTCAGGCACGAAGTGGAAACCGTGGCCGCCGCAGCGCTCGGACTCACCGGCGACGAACCCGGGATGTTCTGGTGGGCCGCGCCGGAGGCCCTGAAGCAGCTCCGGAAGATCGCCGGACGCTGACCCCGCAGATCACCCGGCGGCCGGACACGCGACCCGCGCCCAGCGCACGACTCGCTTCCCGCCGCCGGGCCCCAACCCGCCCAAGGAGCACGCCGTGACGACACCCGGCCGGACCGCCTCACAGGCCGGCGACCTCATCCGCCAGTTCAACCACGAGACCATCACCACCGGCGACGGCTGGCAGTACCCGCCACACGCCTACGACGCTATCGGCAACCTCGCCTACACCATCCGCATGCTGCCGCAGGCGCTGGAGCAGACCTTGCTGCCCGTGGCGCGCACCCACAAGGACGGCCGCGTCGCCGTCGACGGCGGCCGTGACCCCGAGCAGGCCGTGACCGAGCTGCGCGCGGCGACGCGGGAGGCCGTCCACCTGGCCCGGCTCCTGGCGGCCGCCGTCGA
This sequence comes from Streptomyces sp. 7R007, assembly GCF_054850255.1. Classification (NCBI taxonomy): domain Bacteria; kingdom Bacillati; phylum Actinomycetota; class Actinomycetes; order Kitasatosporales; family Streptomycetaceae; genus Streptomyces; species Streptomyces sp. 7R007. The sequence goes on from NZ_JBTWMV010000058.1 coordinate 24,390, forward strand.
CCGCATGCACAACGCCAGCTCGCCCATGGGCCTCGACACCCGCGGCCTGCCAGAGTTCGAAAGCGACGAAGTCTGATGCCTCGCCTCGAATATGTCCCGAAGACGTTCACGCCCGCCCATCAGCGCCTCATCGACATGGCCGACCAGATCTGCCGTGAGTACGCGACGCAGGGCTTCGACCTGACACTGAGGCAGCTGTACTACCAGTTCGTCGCCCGCGACGTGATCGCGAACAAGCAGACCGAGTACAAGCGGCTCGGCGGCATCATCAACGACGCCCGCCTGGCCGGCTTGCTCGACTGGAACTACATCGTTGACCGCACCCGCAATCTGCGCAGCCTGCCCCACTGGGACACTCCGCATTCCGTCATCCGCGCCGCCGCTTCCGGCTATCGGACCCACCGGTGGGCCGATCAGCCGCACCGCGTCGAGGTGTGGATCGAGAAAGATGCCCTCGTCGGCGTCATCACCGGCGTCTGCCAGCGTCACGATGTCGACTACTTCTCCTGCCGCGGCTACACCTCCCAGTCCGAACTGTGGGGCGCGGCCCAGCGGATGCTCAGATACCAGCAGGACGGACAGAAGCCCGTAATCATCCACCTCGGTGACCACGACCCCTCCGGGGTGGACATGACCCGCGATATCCGTGAGCGCCTGGCGCTCTTCGGCGCCGATGTCGAGGTCCGGCGGATCGCACTCAACATGGAGCAGGTCCGGGAGTACGACCCGCCGCCCAACCCTGCCAAGCTCACGGACAGCCGGGCCCCCGGATACATCCGCGAGTACGGCCGCAGCAGCTGGGAGCTCGACGCCTTGGAGCCGACGCTGCTCGACAGGCTCATCGAGGAGGAGATTTGGGCCTGGCGAGACCTCGACCTATGGGACGCGGCAACGAGGGCCATGGACCGGGAGCGAGCGCTGCTGCGCAGCGTGGCCAACCGCTGGACTGAGGTCGCCGAGATCGTCGCAGAGAGCGGAGATGAGTGATGGCGCTCGGCTACGCGTACACCCTGTTCTGCGACCGCCGCGGCTGCCGCGCCAAGGTCACCATCGCGGACACCCGCAGCGCCGACCACGCCCGCCGGGTGGCGCGCGCCAGACACGGCTGGAGCTGCGACGCGGCCGGCGACTACTGCCCCAACGACCGTGAGGCGCGCGCCACGGCGCACCTGGCGCAGCCCCAGGGAGCAGGCCAGTGAACATGCCCGCACCACTGACGATCGCCGCCCGCCGCGCCATGGTCGAGGAACTCATGCGCCAGGAGCCGGGCATCAGCGCCCGCTCCATCGCAGCTCGACTCGGGGTCGGCAAGGACACCATCCGCCGGGACCTCGACGCGATCGAGGCGGAGCAGCGCCAGCGCGCCGTGCAAGCCAGCCAGCCCGCGCCGGACACTGCGCCGGACGGCGACCGCCTGGTCCTCGTGCTCGACGAGCCGATGCGCCAGGCCCTCGCCGCGCTGCGCGACACCGTCGGCGCCCCCGACACCCCGGAGCAGAACATCAAGGCGGCCCGCGCCGCGATCCGCTCCGTGGCGGACACGGTCATCGAGGTGCAGCACGCGCGAGGAGGGAATCGCCAATGATCGCACCGACCACCGTCGAACAGATCAAGAACCAGCTGACGGGCCACCTGCGTGCGCGCAGGGAATGGGACGAACAGCCCGCCCTGTTCACGCTTCACCAGAAGGACGCCACGGGCGTGCGCCTGGTGACCGTGCCCATTCCGGAAGAGGTATGGCTCGCCCTCAGCCACCCGCCCACCGCAGTCGCTGCACTGGCCGGGCTGGCGCTTCGGCTGCCCCGGCATCCCGACGGATCGCACCTGCTCGTCACGCCGGGCGTCGGGCCGCTGATCGGCGCCGCGTTCCGATACGAGGCGTACGCGCTGACGTCCGACTCACCGCACCCGGCCGTTCGGGAAGCCACCCGCCGCCGGGGGCCGGCGGCTCGGTCCCGCGTTTCAAGGACATCCCCGGCCGGATCGAACAGCGCTGCATCACCGCCGTGGACCTCGACGGCGGACGCTACATGGTCAGCAGCAGCCGCATCGACGAATCCCAGCCGGACGCAGCCGAGCCGCACGTCGCATACGTGGCCTTCTCCGATCCGAAGCGGGACCAGCTGACCGGCAAGGTCGTCGACGCCACCATCCGCTTCCTCAACGCGATCAAGCCCGTCCCGACGAAAGGCGCCGCCCGGTGAGTCCACGCCCTGAAGCCACCGCCGCCGCCAACTGGTGGGCCGACAAGCTCGCCGGACCGGCCCGGCACGACGTCGGCAGCGGCGCCGAGGAATCGAGCGCCATCGCCAACACGATGTCCGCCCTCGTTCAACGACAGCGCAGCCAAGCTCAGATCGACGCCTTCCGCGAGGCCCTGGCCGAAGACATCGAGCAGCACCTCGGGACGTACGGATGGCTCCCCGACCACCCGGAATTCGGCTCCTACATGCGCGCCGTCATGGTCGACTACGGACCCGACCCGGTCCTCGCCGGCGCCGCCGAGAAGGCCGGCTTCGAACTGAGGACGCTCGACCTGCCGATGAAGACCGTCATGTGGATCAACCCGGGCATCGTGAAGGTCTCCGAGGGCCACTCCGCGAAGCCAGTCGTCATCTGGAGGGCCCGCCCGGTGAGTCCATGCTCTGAAGCCTTCGCGGGCGCCGCGGCCGCCGGACCACCCCGCTGCCCGGGTTGCGGCCACGCCCCGCATGCCCCCGGCAGCGAGTGCGAGGCCGGCGTCGACCACGGCACGAAGCGCTGGCACCGATGCCTGTGCCTGGCCACCCCCGGCGCCTCCCGAGCCTGCCCGCCCCAGATGGACTGCCAAGGCGGCAAGCTCGGCTACAGCGACGTCTGGCACCTCCGTCAGGGCCGCAGCCTGCGTGGAGCCGATGGCGAGACCATCACCCAGGACGTGCTCGCCGAGCCGCAGCCGATCGTCCTGGCCCGCGCCGTACGGACCTGCACGGCCATCCCCTCGCAGTGGAACGCGTGGACCACGGACGGCCAGTACCTCTACCTGCGCTACCGGTCCGGCATCGGCACCGTGGACGCCTACGACACCGAGGACAGCGCGCAGTGGACCCGCGTGCCGGACGGCGCGGTCGCCCGCTTCGACACCGGCGATCGATGGGACGGCGAGATGGACCTGACCGAGTTCTGCGAGCACACCGGCCTCCAACTCGCCGACGATGCCGAGGTGATCGGCGAGTGAGCGATCGCGACAGCAGGATGGGCCCAACGGAGGATGAGCTGCGTGGGGCTGGCGTCGAGCTACAGATTGCTCGGATGTTCGGGGATCTGGAGAAGCAGCTGGCTGCCACACGCCGGGGACGGTTGACGCTGCGGTTCGTTCGCTGGTACGCCCGGAGGACGCGATGAGCGCACCCCTTCAGGTACGGCCCGCCACGTTTCCGCCCGTCGGCTTCAGCACCGCCCCGCCCGTGCGCGCGTGGGCGGCCTGGTGCGGCCCCTGCGGACGCGACGGGCTGAGCCTGCTCATCGGCCGGTCCGCCCGCCTCGACCGCGCGGGCTGGGACGCCTGCATGACCGCCGCGCACGCCCACATCACGAAGCACAAGGAAGGTGGCCGGCTGTGACCGACAAGCCCACGGTTCCCGAACGCGGCAGGTCGCAGCCGCCGCCGGTCGATGTCCGGCTGATGGGCGACGATGCGCCCGTACGTCGGATGGTTGCCGCGCTCCTGCAGGCGGCGGCTTCCCTTCGAGATCTGCTCGACTTCACCGTGAAGGACTAACCGGACGCCCGAAGGCGCGGAAGGACCGCCGAAGCGGCACGAACTCCCAAGTAAGTCCGTAGCATCCAGCCTCAGTCACGCCCTGGGGGGACCATGCACCGCACCATGCCCGCGCTCGCCGCTGCCCTGCTGCTCGCCGGCGCGCTCGCCGCCTGCTCCAACAACAAGCCGGACGACAAGCCAGTGACACACTCGGCCACGGCGAAGGCAACCGCCGCGGCCGCCAAACCGAAGGAACTTGCCGACCCCTACACCGTCAAGCTCGACGCGGTCTCCGACGGCTCGGTGGAGGACTGCCAATCACCGAGCAGCACGGCGTGTAGCAACGACGTCGGCGCCATCATGGTCGTCGTCGACGATCTCCAGAAAGACATCGACAACAATGGCGGCGCCACCAAGTACCCCAAGACCACACAGCAGATCGCGAAGATGCGCGCCGCGCAGCAGGAGTACAACAGCAACGGCTGCGAGGGCGATCCGCAGTCAGACGACCCGAACTCGGACTGTTGGGGCGTCGTCGGCATCACCGTCGGCGGCACCATCCTGAGCTTGACGCTGAAGACCGACGAACTCTCCTGAGACCACTCGCACAATTCGCTCGCCACCGGCATCCCTGAAAGGACAAAATATGCGGCTGCGCTGGCGCATCCCGCTTCCTGGCCCGTTCTCCATCGGCGGGAGCATTCCGCTGACCGGCGGCCGCCGTCGCAGCAGTGGCGGAAGCGGCTGCCTCACTGCGCCCATCATGCTGCTGTGGTGGTGCCTCGTCTTCGAGGCCTGGGTGTGTTGGTGGATGCTCAAGCCGTTCTACATCCTCGGCGTCCTCGCCCACCGCCGAACGACTGGGCAACCCACCCCGATCTGGCGCAGCCGAAGCGGATGGTGGTGACCCCGGTGGAAGATGGCCCAGTGACCGAACCGCTCGATCTCGCAGGATGACGCCGAAGCCATTCTGGAGTTCATGGACGCGCTCCTGGACGAGGTCTTCCAGCGGCCCGCCAAGCTCCAGCGGCTCAAGGAGAGGCACGCAGAACGGAAGCAGGACAACGGCGCCCAACTCTCCGCTGCACCCGGCGGAGGGCCGACGTAGCGGAAGGCGTGCCGTACGCTGACGGGGCCCCGGAGAGGGGCTGGCGTACTGGGGGCGGTACACCGCCCGCGTTCTGGGTGGGCCGCGCGAACCCGTGCGCCCGGGAAGGGTAGAACCCTGGCCCGCCCACAACTTCGTGGAGGTCGTCGTGTTCGCATCCCGTCGGAAGGCTGAAGCCAGGCAGCGCGCGGAGGCCGAGCGTAGGATGCGTGAGCTCGGCGAGCGTGCCATCGCCGACCCGAATCGGATGAACGTCACCCTCGCCCTTCCCGTCGGCGGACCGGCACGATGGTGCGTGCAGCACGGCTACCGCGCCGTGGTGACCGGCATCGGACCCGGGGCCGGAGTCATCGCACAACGCGGCCAGGAGATCCCGGTGATCGCACGTCTCGGTGATGCCCTGGTCTGGGATGGCCAGCAGGTGACAGTCGTGCAGAAGTAGCCCTGTCGCGCCCGCAGGTTCGCGTGTCACATCTCCGACACGAAGCGTGCACGCACCATCCACCTGACGGCGCAGCGCCCTCACAATGACCGGGCTCAGTACCGTCCTTGGGGGGACCATGCACGCCAGAACCGCACTCGTCACCACCGCCATCCTCGCCGCCGCGCTCACCGCGTGCAGCAGCAGCGACACCCAGCAAGGCAAAGCCGAACGCGCCGCCGCCAGCACAACCGCGACCACGTCACCCGACTGCGGGCCTGACTCGACGCTCTCCCAGTCCGACTGGATCGATCAGTGCAGCAGCGCCTCCGCGACGCCGTCCGCGAAGAAGCCGGACACCGAACTCGCCGTCGGCGACACCTTCGCCTACAAGGACGGCCTCAAGGTGACGGTCACCGGCATCAGCCGGATCACCCAGTACGGGGAGTACGACGACCGACCTGACTCCGATCAGACCGCCTTCCGCGTGAAGTTCGCGGTCACCAACGGCACCACCACGCCGTACGACCTGGACAACATCGGCTACAACGCCGAAGGAGCCACCAGGGGCGGCGAGGCCGAGTTCATCTCCGTCGAACCAGGCTCCAAGCAGATGACCGGCCGCCTCGCCCCCGGGCGCACCGGTTCCTTCACCTCCGAGTACACGATCGCCAAGAGCGACGGCAACACCATCGTCTTCACCGTCAGCCGCACGGACGACGCCTTCCTACAGGACGACAGTGCCTACCTCGGCGAAGACCCGACCTGGACCGGCGACATCAAGTAGCGGCGCGCTACGCTGAACCCCGCACGCGCGAACTCCCACTTTGGGCGACGCGAAGGGATGGGCAGATCAGCCACCGCCCGTGGCGGAATGGGCTGGCCGGTGCCGCATACCGGAAGCGGACCCTGTCGCCCCACCCACCGAGAAGGCCCGGACACCGAACCACGGCTGGGTGTCCGGGCCGCACTACGCGTCCCGGCTCTTCGCTGAGTCCGCCCCTTTCTCGATGGCCGCTCTGCGTCGCCAGCGTCTCGCCTTCCACCAGCCGATCCGGTACACCTGCCACCGCTGAGGCAAATACCAGAGATCGTCACGGCACACGTCAGTGAACTCCCGCTGCGCCTCGACCACAGCTTCGGTGGCCGCGAGAAAAACGTCCGGGGCACTGGCATCCGCGTCGGTCACGTCCTCAAGCTTCTTCATCACGACGTCGGCGGCCTCCAGAGGTCCTGGATTCGCCACCAATCGCAAATCCAAATAGGCCTGGAGCAGTTCGCTCTCCGCATGCGCCAGGTCACGCAACATCAAGCGCACTGCGCGCTGATGTGCGACAGGCTGGAGCGTCAACGACCAGCGCCGCTTTCCGATCCATATCCTGTACAGACGCTGCTCCATCACGAAGCGAGTCAGGATAGCCAGAACGTCCATCGCCGCCGCCTGAAAGCGTGAATACACCTTGCGGCGCTCGTCCCTGCTGCCGAGCCGCGTGCCGGACTTCGACTGCAACTGCTTCGTGACAACAGACGTGATGCCCTTGGCCAGAGACGAGCCGGCCGCGCTTATGGGTTCTACCATCGCGCCAGTGTGCACCCTCAACACCCTGATAAAGCAGTGCGGTTGGGCGAGTCGCTGCGATCTACCACACTGGGACGAAGTAGTAGATCACCGGTAGTTGTAGTAGATGCGACGTGCATGGGCGTGCTACCGACCTCGCGGTCCGCTTCCGGTACCCCAGCCTCCCGGTCGCGTTACACCATGCCCGCCCAACTGGGTGCGCGCAGCGGGACTCGAACCCGTACTTCCCATAGCTCTCACCGGCACGTCGCCAGCCGGATGCGTCCACTGTACGGTCGTTAGTCCTCGTCGTCGTACAGCGCAGGGAAGGACCGGCGCGCCACCATCCCGGTATGTGCGTCCAGTTCGGCCCACTCCTCGGCAGTCAGCGGACGCGGATTCCGCAGGCCCGCCGCGAAACTGTCCGCGAGGGCCCGGCCGAAGGACGCGTACCTCTCACTGGTGGTGGGCCTGCCGAGCAGGCGGCGGATCAGACGATGCATGCGGCCAGGATGGCACCGTGGACAGGGCGGGCACACTGGAGTTGTGACCACCACCCCCACCGGCCGCGACGGCCGGCCCCTCGTCACGACAGCCATGGCCGCGTACTCCCTCGGCATCAAGCCGGACAGCTTCCGCAGCTGGGCCAGACGCCACGGCGTGAAGGCCGTCGACTACCGCCGCCCACCCGGCAGCACCGGCCAAGCTCCCGCACTCTGGGACCTCGCCGACCTCACCATCGCCACCCGCACCAGCAAGGTCGCTTGACCAGAGATCAACGGACACGCATCATCAGTCATGGTGCACGTACTGCCTCATGAGCCCGGCCACAGCGCCGGGCTCTGGCACGTCCGGGGGTGACCGTGCCCCAGCTCAGCCAGCAGGAGATCGCCCGCCGCACCGCCCAGGCCCGCAGTGGCCGGCCTTGGCTCCGTCTCCAAGCCCAGGTCTATGCGGAAGAGACCGAGTGCTGGATCTGCCGCGCGTACGTCGACCAATCCCTGCCCGGCACCACCCATCCCATGGCACGCACCGTCGATCACGTCCAACCGCTCTGGCTTGGTGGTGACCCACTCGACCGGGCCAACCTGCGCCTCGCCCACCGACGGTGCAACACCATCCGCAACAACCAGCTCCGCGCCCGGAAGCGTCCGCGCCCGTCCTTCACCGTCGACGTCTCCGACCTCTGACCGCCGGCCCCGGACGATCAGGACCAAGCAGGCCGGCCGGCCCCGCGACCATCCGGGCGGCCGCACCCGACGCGGCCTGGGTGCGCCCCGCCTGCACGCCCGCCCTGCCGCGCATGGCCCGTCATGGCTCTGACCTGCGGAAACGTCGAAGTTGATCAAATGCGGCGTCAAGATCGCCTCTTTTTGATCTTGGGGGCGGCTGACCCCGCACCCCCCTCAAAGAAATCTCCCCCCGGCCCATTTTTCAGCCGAGAGGAGGGGTCTCAGATTTCCGAGGCGGTGTCTGAAGAGCCGGCCGGTCTTGGTGAGCGGGGCCGCCGTCTGTGGCGGGAATCCCTCGCGACCTTCGCTCTGACTCCCGCGCACCTGGTGCTGCTGGAAGAGGCGTGTCGGATCGCTGACCGGCTCGAACTGCTCGATGCCATCGTGCGCGCTTCCGTGGGTGCCGTCAACCCGTATGTCGAGCAATTCGCGGATATTTCGGCTGTGTTGGCGGAGTCTCGGCAGCAACAGGCGGCCCTCAAGGGACTATTCGCGGAGATTCGACAAGGTCAGCGGGTATCCGGGCCGACTGCGGGGACGCCTGAGGGCGACACGTCGGGAGGTGCGGGTGTCTCGGACCTCAGTGCCCGCATCGCTGAGAGGCGCCGCCAGGCCGAGGGTTGAGGTCCATCCGCCGTACGTCCACACCTTCGGCCCCGAGGCCCGCCAATTCGCTGCGCGCGGCGGCCTGGTGCTGGACCCGTGGCAGGCGGACGCGATCGATCTGATCCTCGCGATCCGCGAGGACGGCCGCTGGGCGTGCTACGAGTACGCCGAACTCGTCGCGCGCCAGCAGGGCAAGGGCGCTGTGCTGGAGGTGCGGGCGCTCGCCGGCCTGTTCCTGCTCGGGGAGAAGCTGATCCTCTGGAGCGCTCACGAGTACAAGACGGCGATGGAAGGCTTCAGGCGCTTCAAGCAGTTGCTGCTGCGCCTGGGCAAGAAGATCACCGAGAACCTCATCGAGGTCGACGGGATCCTCGTCAAGGTCATCAACACCAACGGCGAGGAGTCGTTCGAGAGACTCGACACCAACGCGCGGATCCGGTTCATCGCCCGCAGCAAGGGCTCCGGCCGCGGTATGACCGGCGACTGCAACCTCGTCGACGAGGCGTTCGCCTACACGACCGAGCAGCAGGACGCGCTCGGGCCGACGACCCTGGCGGTCGACAACCCGCAGTTCATCTACACCTCGTCGCCCCCGCTGTCGGGTGATACGGGCGACGTGCTGTACGCGCTGCGCGAGCGAGCCGAAGCAGGAGGGGACGACTCGCTCGGGTACCGAGACTGGGGCCTGGAGGGCGACCTCGACCACATCGAGGACATCGACCTGGACGACCGGGAGCTGTGGGCGCAGACCTGCCCGTCGCTCGGCACCCGAGTCCGGGAAGAGGCCATCGTGCGGATACGCCGCCTGCTCAGCCCCCGCGGCTTCGCCCGCGAGGTCCTCGGACTCTGGCCGAAGCGGGCCACCGGGAACACCGTCATCGACCCCAAGTCCTGGGCGCAGATGGCGGATGAGACCTCCCGCCGCACCGCCGAGGGCGGTGTCGCCATCGGCTTGGACATCTCGCCGCTCCGCGACTACGCCGCGGTGTGCGTGTACGGCGTGCGTGAGGATGGCCTCGGCCATGCGCAGATCGCCGACTACCGCGCCGGCACCAAGTGGGTCGTGCCCCGCCTCACCGAACTGCGGGATGCCCTCGGCCCGATCGCCGTGGCCATGGGCCGTGGCACCCACGCGTTCCTCAAGACCGCGCTCGAAGAAGCCGGCTTCCAGCTGCCGGAGGAGGCCGCCGCACCGGAGCCCGGCGACCTGGCCGTGACGAACGCGGTCGACATGGCTGCCGCTGCCGGCCAGATCCTCGACGGCGTACGCGAGGGCGCCTTCCGGTACGTGCCGAACCAGTACCTCGACACCGCGGTGGCCAGGGCGAAAACCAAGACCTCCGGCGACACCATCGCCTGGACTCCCAACGGCACCGACGCCGACATCAGCCCGCTCGTCGCCCTTTCGGTGGCCCGCTGGTCCTACGTCGCCCGCTCTCATCTGTTGTCGACGGCCGAATACGACGTTCTCGAATCGGTCTTCTAGGGAGGCGGTGCGACGTGGACGGTCCGGAGATTCGGGTCCCCTGCGATGAGGCCACGCTGAGGGACCTGGTGGTGAAGAAGACCTCCGTCTTCGCCCCGATCAGCGTCGAGCAGCTGCTCGACGCTGGTGTGCCGCTGCCGCCCGGCATGGAGCCGCCGGCGCCGGCGCCTCGGCCGTCGCTGTACCGGCGCTGGCGGTGGGCCGTCCTGGACGCCATACGGCGCGTCAGGAAGCGCGCCGGTTTCTGGATCGCGGGCTACGAGCCGACGGACGACTGGGATTGGTAGGCGATCGCGCGTGAAGCTGTGGCCCCGGCGCAAGACCGCGCGCCCCGTCGATGAGGCAGGTCCTGTCCTGGTCGGCGACGTGTGGATGGACGGCCGCGGCCTCACGTCGAGCAGCTGGCGCGCGACGGCGCGCGCCACGTGGGGTCGGCGTCTCGGCGTGGCGACGCGCGGCTTCCAGCGGGCTGGCGCATGGCTCGTCGGTGTCGAGTCGCGGTCTGTTGTCGAGAAGCGCGCGATCACGTCGGTGCCGTGGGACCAGGGCGGCCCGGCCGGATCTGCGTCGGTCAGTGTCGAGAGGGCGCTGCGCCTGGCGCCCGTGTATGCGGCTGGCCGGCTGCTGGCGAGCAATCTGGCGGCGGCTCCCCTGCGCCAGTTCCGCGAGGTGGGCGAGACGGTGCAGCGGCTGCCGCTGGCATCGCTGTTCGCGAACCCGTCGACGCAGGGCAACCTGCACGACTGGATCAAGCGGGCCGTGCTCAGCATGGTCTACCGCGGCAACGCCGTCGGCTACGTCACGGCCCGCGACTACTACGGCTACCCGACGATGATCGAGTGGCTGCCCATGGACTGGGTGCAGGTCGTCGACTCGATGCCGTCCGGGCCGGGTTCGTTCGTCAACCCCATCTGGTACGTGCTGGGCAACCGGGTGGACGCCGAGGACATCGTGCACATCCCGTGGTTCACCCTCCCGGGCAAGGTCCTCGGCTTGTCGCCCATGGGCGCTTTCGCATCGATGGCGGCAACGAGCCTGGCCGCGCAGGAGTACATGGAGGCCTGGCACGCCACCGGCGGGGTCCCGCCGGGCACTTTCAAGTCGACCACGCAGAAGGTCGATCAGAAGGAAGCCGAGATCATCAAGGCCCGGCTTGTCTCGGCGATCCGCTCCCGCCAGCCGATCGTGCACGGCAAGGACTGGGAATACGACGCGATCACCGTCCCGGCGTATGAGGCCCAGTTCATCGCCACGCTGAAGCTGGGGGCCACGCAGATCGCGGCGATCTACGGCGTCCCGCCGGAGCTGATCGGCGGCGAGACCGGCGGCTCGATGTCCTACAGCAGCCCCGAGCAGCGCGAGATCGAGCTGATCACGCTGACGCTGATGCCGTGGATGAGCACCCTGGAGTCCCACCTGTCGATGCTCGTTCCGCGCGGCCAGTGCGTGAAATTCGACGCGGACAGCCTCGTGCGCATCGACCCGCTCACCCGCTGGTCGATCTACGAGAAGGCGCGGCTGATCGGCGGCATGAGCCGCGACGAGATCCGGCAGCGCGAGAACCTCCCGCCGCTGCCCGACGGCGAAGGCCAGGACTACACGCCGCTTCCGATCCAGGCCGGCGCGAACATCACCGTCCCGCAGATCCGCGGCACCACGGACCGGCTGCGGCTGATCCGAGGGAAGGAAGTCGACAGTGGCTGACCAGGGCAACATCACCACGCCCGACGCCGGCGACCTCGACGCGGCCGCCCGCCGGTACGCGACGGGGCAGGGCTGGGCGATGCCCGACGGCTCATATCCGATCCGGCCGGCGGACATGCATGGCCGCGAGGACCTGCAGGTGGCGATCCGCGCGGTGGGCCGCGGCGGAGCCGACCACGACGCGATCCGCGCCCACATCATCAAGCGCGCCAAGGCCATCGGCCTTGGCGACCTCATCCCCGACAACTGGGCAGCCGACGGCAGCCTCACCGGTCACAACAGCCTGGAGGGCACTGTGGAGATCGAACGCCGGTACACCTCCGGCGACACCGGCAAGGCCGAACTGCGCGCCGACAACGGCGCCAAGAGGATCGGCGGATACGCGGCCGTCTTCAACCGCCAGAGCAAGAACCTGGGCGGGTTCATCGAGGTCGTCGACCCGATCGCCTTCAACCAGTCCCGCGGCGACGGCTGGCCCGACGTCATCGCCCGCTACAACCACGACGACAACCAGCTGCTCGGCACCACGGCGGCCGGGACGCTTCGGATGGGCATCGACGCGTACGGCCTGTCGTACGACGTCCTGCCGCCGGCGTCCATGGGCCACGTGGTCGAGCTGGTCGAGCGCGGCGACGTCCGCAAGAGCTCGTTCGCGTTCCGCACGCTGGAAGACGACTGGACCATGACCGACCAGGGCTACCCGCTGCGCCGCCTCATCGGCGCGCAGGTCGTCGATGTTGCCCCGGTCAACACCCCCGCCTACGCGGACACCTCGGCGGGCCTGCGGTCGCTGGCGCGCAAGTTCGACGCGGATCTCGCGGAAGTCCGCTCGCTCGCCGAGGCCGACGAGCTGCGGAAGTTCTTCGTCCGCACTGACGGCCCGGCCCCGGCCCGGCCGAAGAAGAAGGGCATGGCGGGCCACGCCGCGGCGGCGGCTCTGCTCGCCCGGCGCGAAGACCCGTACGTCTGAGCCCGCCGCGCGCGTACGTCACCTGCACAACCAAGACCCCCGCCAGCGCGGGGGCGGCACGACCGTCCTGGACCGCGTAACCGCACCGCCACGGCACCGACTTGGGCAACCCCCGGTCGGTGTCCGCTCTGGGTGCGGCGAAGCACACAACGGGCCGCGTGTGACACGGAGAGGGATCAGCGGACCGCCAGTCGCGAAAAGGCGCTGGCCACCGGCACCCTCAGGGGTGTGGGACCGCGAGGGCTCCCGGTCGAGATCGATTCGATCGGACGGGAGTCCATCCATGTCGGACATGGTCAAGAAGCTGCGGGAACGCCGCGCCCAGGTCTGGGAGCAGATGAAGGCGATCGCCGACCGCAGCACCGAGGAGAACCGCAACCTCACGGCCGAGGAGCAGGGCCAGTGGGATGTGATGAACGAGGAGCTGGACAAGCTCGACCAGCGAATCAAGGCGGCTCTCGACACCGAGCAGCGCGCCAAGGACGCCGACGACGCCTTCAACCGGCTCCACGGGGGCGGCCAGGGAGGCGGTCAGCGGTCCGGGCAGCAGGGCGGCAGCCAGCAGCGGGGCGGCGACGGCGGTCAGGGCGGCGGACAGGGCCAGGGCAGCCGCGGCGAGGAGCTGCGCTCCTTCCTGAGGGGCGAGCGCGGCCGGTTCTACGACGTCAACCCCGAGGGGCCGGTCGACTACCGCACCCTGACCAAGGGAACGGCGACTGCGGGCGGCAACACGGTCCCGACGTCGTTCTACGACCGGCTGATCGCGCACCTCATCGAGGTGTCCGCGATCATGCAGGCGGGCGCGACGATCCTCAACACGAACTCGGGCGAGGTCATCCAGGTCCCGAAGACCACCGCGCACTCCACGGCGGCGATCGTGACCGAGGGCAGCCCGATCGGTGCCTCCGATCCGGCGTTCGGTCAGGTTCCGCTCGGCGCCTACAAGTACGGCACCCTCATCCAGGTCTCCCGCGAGCTCCTGGACGACACGGGCGTTGACCTGGAGGGCTACCTGGCCATGCAGGCCGGCAGGGCGCTCGGCAACGCTTTCGGCGCCCACGCCATCACCGGCACGGGCACCTCGCAGCCGCGCGGTGTCGTCACCGACGCGACCCTCGGTGTCACCGGTGGTACCGGTGTGACCGGCGCGTTCACCGGCGACAACCTGATCGATCTGTTCTTCAGCGTCATCGCCCCCTACCGGGCGTCGCAGTCCTGCAAGTGGATCATGAAGGACGCGACGGTCGGCACCGCCCGCAAGCTGAAGGACACCAACGGCCAGTACCTGTGGCAGCCCGGCCTCCAGGCCGGCATCCCGGACATGATCCTGGGCAAGCCGGTACTGACCGACCCGAACGTGGCCGCGATAGCCCTGGCAGCGAAGTCGGTCCTCTTCGGCGACTTCAGCCAGTTCTTCGTCCGCTTCGCCGGGGGCGTCCGCTTCGAGCGCAGCGACGACTACGCGTTCAACACGGACCTGGTCACCTTCCGGGCACTGCTGCGCGCGGACTGCGCCCTCGTCGACCAGACCGGCGCCGTCAAGTACTTCCAGGGCGGCGCCAGCTGACCCACCGGCGGGGGGGGGGGCCCCCCCCCCCCCCCCCCCCCCCCGG
>NZ_JBTWMV010000059.1:0-38760 GCF_054850255.1 Streptomyces sp. 7R007
TCTCAGCGATCCGCGTCCAAGGGCTCCAGGTCCTCGTCCAGATCATCCTCAAGATCGTCGTCGTCGCCGTCGTCCATCCCCTCGCCGATCTCGTCGTCGAACACCGCGCTGACGTCGAACCGGCAGACCACCTGCTGCGCGTCCACCGTCTCGAACGGCGCCTCCAGCCACTCCCCCGGCTCGGCCGGCTCCTCCGCCGCGGTCACCCACAGCGTGGAGTCGCCCTCCTCCAGCCCGAACTCCTTGTGCCGCGAGGCGATCTCGTCCGGCTCGAACTCGCCGAACAGCAACCCCAGCGCCCCGGGCACCGTGCCGGAGGCCTCGTTGCCGTCGGCTTCCGCCGCCTCGATCCGCTGCGCCTGCGCCAGCAGCCGGTGCTGGTCCACCACGGTGTAGTCGCGGCGGATCAGCACACTGAGCGCGTTCGGTTCCTCGGGCCCCGCGTACGGCGGCAGCTCGTCCTCCGCCCCGGGGATCTCGAAGGGGGTCACCTCGTCGTAACGGTCGTAAAGCAGCTCGTCGTACGTCTCGGCGGCCGCCGCCAGCTGGTTGAACGCCTCGTAGACGGCCGGGTCGTCCTCACCCGACCGGCGTTCGACCGCGGCCAGGTGGCGGTCGAGCGCGGTCTTGACCGCCTCGGCGGCGGCGCGTACCTCGGCAGCGGTGGGCTGCGCAGCATCAGACATAGTGCAGACGCTATCCGTACGAGGCCCCAGCCCGCACAATAGATGCGATGCCGGAATACGAATTTGTCGACGTGTACGTACCGCGCGGGGTCTCCCGCAAGGACGCCACACGTCTGCTGACAGACCATGCCGAGTACGGTCACTGGGAGTTGGACCGTCTGAGCCTGATGCGCGACGGCAGTCGCAAGGTGCGGCTGCGCCGGCGGATCATCCGCCAGGTGCGGGCCACCTGGTGAGCTCGGACGGCCACGGACACCGGAATGGGCCCCGCCTGGGCGGGGCCCGCTCCGTTGGGGGGCTCGCGCGCCCCTACGCCGAGGCCCGGGCCTTGCGGTAGAGGACGGCACCCGCCAGCAGCGCGCCCGCGCCGACCGGCAGGACGACGCCGAGGGGCAGGTCGCTGCCGGTGTGCGCGAGCTGTGCGGCGCCCGCGGTGCCCGCGGCGCTCACGACCGCCTGCGCGCCGGACCGGCCGACGTGCGCGGAACCGGCCGGCGTCCCGGCGCCGGTGGCGCCCGTGGCGGGCGAGGTGCCCGGGGTACCGGGGTGACCGGGGTGACCGGAGTGGCCGGAGTGACCCGAGTCGCCGGGCTGCCCGGGCGTCCCGGGCGGAGTCGTCCCGTGACCACCGCCGGGAGGCGTGCCGTGGTCGCCACCGACGGAGCCGCCACCGCCATGGCTGCCACCACCGTGACCACCACCGCCGTGACCGCCGCCACCATGACCGCCGCCACCGTGGCCGCCGCCTCCGTTGGCGCAGTCGTCGCCCGTCGTGGAGTTGCCGACGCCGACCACGTCCACGGTGTTGCCGCAGACGTTCACCGGCGCGTCGACCGGTACCTCGACGTGGTTGCCCGAGCCGATGCCGGGCGAACCCGAGGCGTGCCCGCCGGCGTGCGAGCCGCCGTGTCCGCCCGAGCCGCCGGAGCCGTGGTCGCCGTACCCACCCGAGTCGCCGTATCCTCCGGACGACCGGCTGCCCCCACCGTGGTTGACGCACGTGTTGCCCATCGCCGGGTTGAGCACCCCGACGACGTCGACCGTGTTGCCGCAGACGTTGACCGGCGCGTGCACCGGCGCCTGGACCGTGTTGCCCGACAGCACGCCGGGCGAGTCGGACGTCGAGCCGCTCGCGCCCGCGTCGGCGTGGGCGTACCCGCCCGCGGCGGCGAGCACGCCGGTGGCCGCGGCCACGGTCATCAGGCCCTTGCGGGTGACCTGTCGCATTCCTGAAATCCCCCCTGCCTTCGATCCTGACCTGGAACCATCACCAAAAGCCCGGTCGGCCCCGGAGCGCATGGCGCGCGCTCCGGAGCCGACGGACGTGGAACAGACGGCCTTCAGCGGGCCGACGTCACTTGTTGATGCAGGTGTTGCCGAAGGCGGGGTTCAGCAGCCCGATCACGGAGACCGTGTTGCCGCAGACGTTCACCGGGATGTGGACCGGGACCTGAACGACGTTGCCGGAAGCGACACCCGGGGAGTGCACCGCGGCACCCTGAGCGCCGGCGTCGGCGACGGCGAGGCCCGCACCCGCGAGAACCAGACCGCCGGTGGCAGCCGCAGCAGCGACGACCTTCTTGATCATTGTTCCTCCTTGTTGGCAATGCGATCCCAAGTAGCGGATCGCATCACCTGTAACGAGGAGGGAGTAATGGAGCTACGAGCTTATGAGCGCATTCACTCGTTGTCGGTCACTTCCGTACACCCTGCCGAATACCGGGATCACGACGCGTCGATGAACCGGTCGAGCACGCGCACGCCGAACTTCAGGCCGTCCACCGGCACCCGCTCGTCGACGCCGTGGAACATGCCCGCGAAGTCCAGCTCCGGCGGCAGCTTCAGCGGCGCGAAGCCGAAGCCGCGGATGCCGAGGTCGTCGAAGGACTTGGCGTCCGTACCGCCGGAGAGCATGTACGGGATCGCCTTGGCGGTCGGGTCCTCGGCCAGCAGCGAGGACTGCATGGCCTCGACCAGGGCTCCGTCGAAGGTGGTCTCCACGGCCTTGTCGGCGTGCACGTCCTCGCGCCTGACCTTCGGGCCGAGGATCCGGTCGAGGTCGGCGAGGAACTCCTCCTCGTGGCCCGGCAGGAAGCGCCCGTCGACGTGCGCGGTGGCCTCGCCCGGGATGACGTTGACCTTGTAACCGGCGCCCAGCTGCGTGGGGTTGGCGGTGTTGCTGAGGGTCGCGCCGATGAGCTTGGCGATGCCGCCGAGCCGGGCCAGCGTCGACTCCATGTCCTCCGGGTCGAGTTCGAGGCCGAGGGCGTCGCCGAGCTCGTCGAGGAAGGCCCGGGTGGTCTTGGTGACGCGCACGGGGAACCTGTGCCGGCCGAGCCGGGCGACGGCCTCCGACAGCTCGGTGATGGCGTTGTCCCGGTGGATCATCGAGCCGTGGCCCGCCGTGCCGGCCACGGTCAGCTTCATCCAGTGCATGCCCTTCTCGGCCGTCTGGATCAGATAGAGCCGGCGCTGCTCGCTCACCGTGAACGAGAACCCGCCGACCTCGCTGATCGCCTCGGTGACGCCCTCGAAGAGGTCCGGGTGGTGGTCGACGAGGTACCGGGCGCCGTACGTGCCGCCCGCCTCCTCGTCGGCGAGGAAGGCCAGCACGATGTCCCGCGGGGGCCTGCGCCCGCTGCGCAGCCGGTCGCGGACGACCGCCAGGGCCATCGCGTCCATGTCCTTCATGTCGACGGCGCCCCGGCCCCACACGCACCCGTCGGCGACCTCGCCGGAGAAGGGGTCGTGGGTCCAGTCCGCCGCGTTGGCCGGTACGACGTCCAGGTGGCCGTGGATCAGCAGGGCGGGCCGGGACGGGTCCTCGCCCTCGATGCGGGCCACCGTGGAGGCGCGCCCCGGGTGCGACTCGAAGATCCGCGCCTCCAGGCCCACCTCGGCGAGCTTCTCGGCGACGTACTCGGCCGCCTTGCGCTCGCCGGGGCCCGAGTGGTCGCCGTAGTTGCTGGTGTCGAACCGGATCAGCTCGCGGCAGAGGTCCACGACCTCGTCCTCACCGGTGACGGTCCTGGTCGTGTCCGTGTCGCTCACGCTGTTTCCTCCCGCTGTCACTGCTGGTGGTCCCCGCTGGTGGTTCCCCCTCATCCTCCCCCTCCGGCCCGCCCCTCCCCAAGACCGGGCCCGGCCCGTCACACGCCGTTCACGTGCGGCCCGGGGCGCGACGGGGGTGATCGGGGCCCCTCGAAAGCCTGGTAATGTTTCCTTCGTCGCCGCGGGGGAAACCCCGCACGACAGACACCTTGTCCGGGTGGCGGAATGGCAGACGCGCTAGCTTGAGGTGCTAGTGCCCTTTATCGGGCGTGGGGGTTCAAGTCCCCCCTCGGACACTCACCGACCGTGCCGGTCGAGGTTCGCCTCGGCCGGCACGGTTTCGTGTGTGTCCGTTCGTGACCCTTCGCCGTCCGCCGCCTCCGGGCCGAGTAGCATCGGCGCGCCGGAGCCCGCGCACCCCAGGTGGGGTGCCGGGACGGGGATTGGGGAGGCGGGGCGCAGATGTCGACGTCGTCGGAGGGGGCCCTCGATCCGCAGGATGGCCTGCGTGATCTCGAGGAGATGCTGGACGCGATCACGGACCGGGCGGTCATCAGGCTGGGCGCGGACGGTGAGGTGCTCCGCTGGAGCCGTGGTGCCGAGGTGATGACCGGGTACCGGGCGGCCGAGATGGTCGGCCGGTCGGTGGAGGCGCTGCACCTCGCCGAGGACCGCGAGGCCGGGCTCGTCGAGCAGGAGCTGGCGGCGGTCCGCCGGGACGGGCCGCGGACGTTCCAGGGCTGGCGGGTGCGCAAGGGCGGCGAGCGGTTCCTCGCCCAGGTCACGATGGCGCCGGTCGAGGGGCCCGACGGCTCGGTGGCCGGGTTCGTCAAGATGCTTCAGGACGTCACCGAGAGCGCGCGGGCGGAGTCGCTCTTCCACGGCCTGCTGGAGTCCGCCCCGGACGCCATGCTGATCGTGGGACCGGACGCACGGATCGTCCTGGTCAACCGGCAGGCCGAGGCGCTGTTCGGCTTCGAGCGGGACGAGCTGGTCGGCCGGGAGATCGAGGTGCTGGTGCCGGCCCGGTTCCGTGACCGGCACGTCGGCCACCGCACCGGTTTCCTCGGCGATCCGCGGCTGCGGCCGATGGGGGCCGGTCTGGAGCTGTACGGGATGCACCGGGACGGCTCCGAGTTCCCCGTGGAGATCAGCCTCAGTCCGCTCCAGACGGCCGAGGGCCGGCTGGTGGTCGCCGCGATCCGGGACGTCACCGAGCGCCGGGAGACCGAGCAGCGTCTGCAGCGGCAGCGGGACGAGATCCTGGAGCTGTCCACGCCGGTGATCCAGGTGTGGGACAAGGTCCTGGTGCTGCCGATCATCGGCACCCTGGACACGCTGCGGGCGACCCGGCTGACCGAGGGCCTGCTGGAGCGCATCGCCCAGAGCCAGGCCGAGGTGGCCATCCTGGACATCAGCGGGGTGCCGACCATCGACACCCAGGTCGCCCAGCACCTGCTGAAGACCGTGCAGGCGGCCGCGTTGATGGGCACGGTGAGCATCATGAGCGGGGTGCGGCCGGAGACCGCGCAGTCGATGGTGCACCTCGGCATCGACATGGGCCGGCTGCGCTCGCGCAACACCCTCCAGGACGCGCTGCAGCTCGCCCTCGCGGTGCTGGCCGAGCGGGCCGGCACGGCGGCCGCGGCCGCGCGGGCGCTGTCCGGCGGGGAGGGACGGTGAGCGAGGACGTCGTACCGGTCATGCGGATCGGGGACACGCTGCTGGTGGCGTTGCAGGGCGACCTGGACGACACCACCGTGATCCGGATCGAGGAGCAGCTCACGCGGGAGATCGCGCACACCTCCGCCACCGGCATGCTGATCGACGTCAGCCGGCTGAGCGTGGTCGACTCCTTCATCGCGCGGGTGCTGGCCCGGATCGTGGCGATGGTACGGCTGCTGGGGGCGCAGGCTGCCGTGGTGGGGATCCAGCCGGCGGTGGCCATCACGCTGGTGGAGCTGGGCGTTCCGATGGGGCACCTGGACACCGCGCTCAACGCCGAGCAGGGGCTGGCGCTGCTGCGGCGGCTGCGCCACGACGACACCGGTGCGGGCCGGCCGTGACGACGGACGCGGCGACGGCCCGGGAGACGGACGCCTTCGAGATCGCGCACGAGGCCGACCTGATACGGGTGCGCAAGGTGCTGCGGGCCGAGGCGGAGGCGGCGGGGCTGAACCTGGTGGACGCCACGAAGCTGATCACCGCCGGGAGTGAGCTGGCGCGCAACATCCTCAACTACGCCACCGGCAGGCGCGGCCGGATCCGGGTGGAGCAGGTGTACCGGGCGGGGCGGCGCGGTGTGCGGGCGACGTTCGCCGACGACGGGCCGGGCATCGAGGACGTCGACGCGGCGCTGACCGACGGTTTCAGCACGCGCGGGAGTCTCGGGCTCGGGCTGCCGGGGGCGCGGCGGCTGGTGGACGACATGACGCTGACGTCGGCCGCCGGTTCGGGCACCACCGTGGTGATCGTCAAATGGCAGCGGTGAGCGCACACCGTCGGCACCCGGTCGCGGCCGAGGAGGACGTGGGCGCGCTGCGCCGGTCGGTGGCCCGCCTCGCCGCCACGCGGCCGGACCTGCGTCCGGGGGCGGCCGAACTGGTCGCCACCGAACTGGGCACCAACCTGCTCCGGCACGCGCACCCCGGGGGCTACGTCCTGGTCCGCCCGACGGACGACGGGATCGAGCTGCTGTCGGTGGACGGCGGCCCGGGCATGACGGGCGTGGCGCTCCCGCGCGCCGCGCCCGTACCCGGCACGGCGTCCGGGGCCGGCGCCAGCACGGCGACACCATCGCCCCCGGCCCGGGGTGCCGGGTTGAACGCCGGGCTGCAGGTGGTGCGGCGGTACGCCGCCGAGTTCGACTGGTACGCCACCCGGCGCGGCACCGTCGTCTACGCGCGGCTGGGGTCCGCGGCGGCGGGGCGCCGGCTGTTCGGTGGGGTGAACGTGCCGCTGGGCGGGAGCGGGGAGTCCGGGGACGCGTGGGCCGTCGTGGACGGGGAGCCGTTCGCCGCGCTGGTGGTCGACGGGCTCGGGCACGGCTCGGGGGCCGCCGTCGCCGCACGCGCCGCGGTCGGCGCGTTCGTGCGGGAACCGGTCACCGATCTGGACCGGTTCGTGCGGCGGGCGCACGAGGAGATGCGCGCCACCAGGGGCGGTGTCCTGGGCGCCTGTCTGATCGACGCCGGCCGGGGCGAACTCGCCTACGCGGCCGTGGGAAACATCACCGGGCGGGTGTACGGCCAGGGCCGCTCCGTCGCTCTGCTGGACCGCCCGGGCACCCTCGGCACCCAACTGCCGGTCCCCCACACCCGCCTCCAGTGCTGCCCTTGGCAGCCCGGTTCCCTGCTGGTCCTGGTCTCCGACGGGATCCGCACCGGCTGGAACCTGGACGACCATCCGCGGCTGGCCGAGCGGCATCCGGCCGTCGTCGCGGCGGTGGTGCACCGGGAGTTCGGGCGGCCGACGGACGACGCCACGGTCCTCGTGGTCCGCGAGCCGGGCAGCGTGTCATGATGAGCGACGGTCCCGTCACCGAGGGCGAAGGGCAGTCGGACATGGGTGAGGTTCACGACCCCCTGGCCGCCCCGGACGGCCGGTCGGAGCCGGATGGCCGGACGCTGGTGATCGACGAGCTGCGCCAGGAGCTGGAGGACACCAACCGGGGCCTGATCGCGCTGCACACCGAGCTGGAGGCCGCGCGGGCGGCCGAGGCGCGGCTCGCGGCCATCGTGGCCTCCTCCGACGACGTGATGCTGGCGGTGGACGCGGCGGAACGCGTGCAGACCTGGAATCCGGGGGCCGAACGGCTGCTCGGTTACGGCGAGTCGGACGTGGTGGGACAGCCCGTCGGCGTCCTGATGACCGACGCGGCGGCGACGGAGTTCCGCGCGGCGGTGGAGCGGATCCGCTCCGGGCGGCACGCCGAACCCCACCAGAGCCGCTGGCGCCGCGCGGACGGCGGCGAGTTCGACGTGGCCGTCACCGTCTCCGCGATGCGGGACACCGAGGGCATGCTGATCGGCTACTGCGCGGTGGCCCGGGACATCACCCAGCAGCTCGCCGCCCAGAGCGAACTGGCCGCCGCCCGCACCGACCGCGAGGTGATGGCCGAGCGTGAGCGCATCGCCCGCGACCTGCACGACATGGTCATCCAGCGGGTCTTCGGGGCCGGGCTGGCGTTGCAGAGCATCGCCGCCCGGGACGTCAACGCGGCCACCGCCACGCGGGTCAACCACGTCATCGACGAACTCGACTCCACCATCAAGGAGTTGCGCAACACCATCTTCGAACTGAACCAGCCGACGCAGAAGGCGGCCAGCCTGCGCGCCCAGGTCCTCGACGAGACCGGCGCGGCCGAGCAGCGGCTGGGCTTCGCCCCCTCGGTGGAGTTCGACGGCCCCGTGGACGCCGCGCTGCCGGACGAGACCGCCGCCCATCTGCTCGCCGCGCTGCGCGAGGCCCTGTCCAACGTGTGCCGGCACGCGCACGCCTCCGCGGTGCACGTCGCCGTGCACGCGGCGGACGAGCTGGTGCTGGAGGTCGTCGACGACGGCCGTGGCATCGGCAGCCCGACCCGCAGCAGCGGACTGACCAACCTGCGGCGCCGGGCGGAGAAGCTCGGCGGCACCTTCGAGGTGGCCGGCCGTGCCACGGGCGGCACCCGCCTGTGCTGGCGCATCCCGCTCAGTACGGCGCCCGGCGTCCGGCCCTGAGCAGGGGCCCGATGGTCCCGGCACGGCCCCCGGTCGGCCCTCGTGACGGCCTCGGCGGGCGGCCAGGCTGGTCTTGGGGCCGTGCCCCGTCGCGGCGGCCCCGGACCGAAGGAGCTGATCGGCATGACGACCCTGGCCGCGACGCCCGACCGCCCGGTCCGTGTGGACGCGGTGCTGGACGCGCCGCTGTCCCGGTGGCTGTGGCTGGTGAAGTGGATCCTGGTCATCCCGCACTACGTGGTGCTGTTCTTCCTGTGGGTCGCGTTCACGGTGGTGAGCGTGATCGCGTTCTTCAGCATCCTGTTCACCGAGCGCTACCCGCGCGCCCTGTTCGACTTCAACCTGGGGGTGCTGCGCTGGAGTTGGCGGGTCGCCTACTACTCGTACGGCGCCCTGGGCACCGACCGCTATCCGCCGTTCAGCCTGGGCGAGGAGCCCGGCTACCCCGCGCGATTGGACATCGTCTACCCCCAGCACCTCTCCCGGGGGCTGGTGTTGGTGAAGTGGTGGCTGCTGGCGATCCCGCACTACATCGTCATCGGCTTCTTCCTCGGCGGCTGGCATCTGGGCTGGTGGGACGGCGGTCTCGTGGCCGTGCTCGCGGTCATCGCCGCGGTGATCCTGGCCCTCACCGAGAAGTACCCCAAGGGCCTGTTCGACCTGGTCCTGGGCCTGAACCGGTGGGTGCTGCGGGTGGCCGCGTACGCCGCCCTGATGACGGACGTCTATCCGCCGTTCCGGCTCGACATGGGCGGGGCCGAACCGGGCGAAACCGACAGTGTGGGCCATCTCTCTCCTGAGTGAAGATCACCAGGTCACGGCATGTGCACCTCACCCCGACGGCCACCCGGACAGCCTCCCCGGGTGGCCGATCGCCAGGCCGGAACCTAGCGTCGTACTAAGATTTCCGGCTTGTTACGGAGCTGGAGCCGGACAACCCCAGGCAGACCTGCGGGCCCGCCAGCGCCCCGGAGGCTTCCGGGATCGAGACGCGAGGACCGATGGCAGCCATACACGAGAGCAGCGCTCTCGGCCTGCTCGACGAAGAGCTCAGCGCTGAGATCCACCGCCAGTTCCCCGACACGGCCCGCTTCTCCGCAGGTCAGGCCGCCTCCGCGCGCACACTCGTCGACATCCTCGACGCGTCCGTACGCTCCTACCCCGGCGAACTCGCCCTGGACGACGGCTCGGTGCAGCTCACCTACCGGGAACTGGCCGCCGAGGTCGAGCGGTTGCGCCGCAGGCTCGCCGCCGCCGGCGTCGGCCTCGGCGACCGGGTGGGCGTGCGCGTGCCGTCCGGCACCAACGACCTCTACGTGGCGATCCTCGCCGTCCTGGCCGCCGGCGCCGCCTACGTTCCCGTCGACGCCGAGGACCCCGACGAGCGCGCCGAGCTGGTGTTCGGGGAGGCGGAGGTGCGGGCCGTCATCGGCGCCGGGCACGAGCTGACCGTCACCGGGCGCGGCGAGGCCGCCGCCGCGCGCCCGGGCGTCGGGCACGACGCGTGGATCATCTTCACCTCCGGCTCCACCGGCAAGCCCAAGGGCGTCGCCGTCACCCACCGCAGCGCCGCCGCGTTCGTGGACGCCGAGGCCGCGCTGTTCCTCACCGAGGACCCCATCGGGCCCGGCGACCGGGTCATGGCGGGGCTGTCGGTCGCCTTCGACGCGTCCTGCGAGGAGATGTGGCTGGCCTGGCGGTACGGCGCCTGTCTGGTGCCGGTGCCGCGCGCGCAGGTCAGAAGCGGCGCCGACCTCGGGCCCTGGCTGGTCGAGCAGGAGATCACCGTGGTCTCCACGGTCCCCACCCTCGCCGCGCTGTGGGAGCCCGAGACCCTCAACGACGTCCGCCTGCTGATCTTCGGCGGCGAGGCCTGCCCGCCCGAGCTGGTGCAGCGGCTGGTGACCGAGGGACGCGAGGTCTGGAACACGTACGGGCCGACCGAGGCGACCGTCGTGGCCTGCGCCTCGCTGATGAACGGTGAGGAGCCGGTGCGCATCGGGCTGCCGCTGAACGGCTGGGAGCTGGCCGTCGTCGACGAGGCCGGCGAGCCGGTGCCGATGGGCGGCAGCGGGCAGCTGGTGATCGGCGGGGTCGGGCTGGCCCGGTATCTCGACGCCGAGAAGGACGCGGAGAAATACGCGCCGCTGCCCTCGCTGGGCTGGGAGCGGGCGTACCGCAGCGGCGACCTCGTGAAGGCCGAGCCGGAGGGGCTGGTCTTCCTCGGGCGCGCCGACGAGCAGATCAAGCTGGGCGGGCGCCGCATCGAGCTCGGCGAGGTGGACGCGGCGCTGCAGGCGCTGCCCGGCGTGGCCGGTGCGGCCGCCGCGGTGCGCACCGCCCGCAGCGGCAACCAGCTCCTCGTCGGCTACGTCGTCACGCAGGACGGCTGGGACCAGGCGGCGGCCGTCGAGAAGCTGCGCGCCGAGCTGCCCGCGGCCCTGGTGCCGCTGCTCGCGCCGGTCGCCGACCTGCCCACCCGCACCAGCGGCAAGGTCGACCGGGCCGCCCTGCCCTGGCCGCTGGAGGGCCTGGAGACCGGCGGCCCCGCCGAGCGGCTCTACGGCACCGAGGCGTGGCTCGCCGAGCAGTGGACGGAAGTCCTCGGCATCCCGGTCGCCAGCGCCCGCGACGACTTCTTCGCCATCGGCGGCGGCAGCCTGGCCGCCGCCCAGCTGACGACGAGGCTGCGCACCCGCTACCCGAGCGCGGCCGTCCTCGACATCTACCAGCAGCCCACCCTGCGCAAGCTGGCCCGCCGGCTGGAGGAATCGGCGCAGGACGACGGCGCCCGGCGCACCGTCGCCCCGGTGCCCACCCGCGCCAAGCTGATCCAACTGCTGCTCCTGGTCCCGCTGTTCACCCTGCTCGGCCTGCGCTGGACGGTCGCGCTGGCCGCGCTCGGGAACCTGCTGCCCGCCTGGTCCTGGCTGCCGACGGCCCCCTGGTGGCTGATCGCGGCCGGGGCCCTGGTGCTGTTCAGCCCGCCCGGACGGCTCGCCATCGCGGCCGGCGGCGCCCGGCTGCTGCTGCGCGGCGTCGAGCCGGGCCGCCACCCGCGCGGCGGGAGCGTGCACCTGCGGCTGTGGACGGCCGAGCGGCTGGCCGAGTTCAGCGGGGCGACCTCGCTGACCGGGTCCTGGCTGGAGCGGTACGCACGCGCGCTCGGCGCGAAGATCGGCCAGGACGTCGATCTGCACTCGCTGCCGCCGGTCACCGGCATGCTCAAGCTGGGCCGGGGCGCGGCCGTGGAGTCCGAGGTCGACCTGTCCGGCTGGTGGCTGGACGGCGACCGGCTGGAGATCGGCCAGGTCAAGGTGGGCGCGCACGCCACCGTCGGCACCCGCAGCCTGCTCTTCCCGGGTGCCCGGGTCGGCAAGCGCGCCGAGGTGGCGCCCGGTTCGGCGGTCACCGGGCAGATCCCGACCGGCCAGCGCTGGGCCGGCGCGCCCGCGGTCAAGCTCGGCAAGGCCAAGCGGAACTGGCCCAAGGAGCGCCCGCAGCGGGGCACGTACTGGCGCGTCATGTACGGGCTGACGGGCTTCGTGCCCACCGCGCTGCCGCTGCTGTCGGCCGCCGTCGCCTTCCTCGTGCTGCGCGCCTTCGTCGACCCCGCCGCTCCGCTGCGCGGTGTGGCGCTCGCCCTGGTCCCGGCGACGCTGGCGTTCGGGGCGACGTACGCGCTGCTGATCCTGGTCGGTGTGCGGCTGCTGAGCCTGGGCCTGCGGGAGGGGACGTACCCCACGCACAGCCGGACCGGCTGGCAGGCGTGGACGGTCACGCTGCTGATGGACCGCTCCCGCGAGACGCTGTTCCCGCTGTACGCCGGGCTGGTCACGCCGGTGTGGCTGCGGCTGCTCGGGATGCGCGTCGGGCGGGGGGCCGAGGTGTCCACCGTGCTGGCGCTGCCGAGTCTGACGACGGTCGGCGAGGGCGCGTTCCTCGCCGACGACACGCTGACCGCGCCGTACGAGCTCGGCGGCGGCTGGATGCGGATCGGCCGCGCGGAGATCGGGCGCCGGGCGTTCCTGGGGAACTCCGGGATGACCGCGCCGGGGCGCAGCGTGCCGGACGGCGGGCTGGTCGGGGTGCTGTCGGCGACGCCGAAGAAGGCGAAGAAGGGCAGCTCGTACCTGGGGCTGCCGCCGGTGAGGCTGCCCCGCAACGCGGCGCAGGGTGATCAGAGCCGCACCTACGACCCGCCGGCGCGGCTGCTGTGGGCGCGCGGGCTGGTGGAGCTGTGCCGGATCGTGCCGGTGTTCTGCTCGGCGGCCCTCGCGGCCGGGACGATGGCCGTGCTGTGCCTGCTCGGGCCGTGGGCCCCCCTGCTGTCGGGGCTGGTGCTGCTCGGGGCCGGTGCCGTGGCGGCGCTGGTGTCGGTGGCGGCGAAGTGGCTGCTGGTGGGGCGGCACCGCAGCGGCGAGCATCCGCTGTGGAGCGCCTTCGTGTGGCGCAACGAGTTGGCGGACACGTTCGTCGAGGTCGTGGCGGTGCCGTGGCTGGCCGGCGCGGTGCCGGGGACGCCGGTGATGAACCTCTGGCTGCGCTCGCTGGGCGCCCGGATCGGCAAGGGCGTGTGGGTGGAGAGCTACTGGCTGCCGGAGAGCGACCTGGTGACCCTGGAGGAGGGCGCCACGGTCAACCGCGGCTGTGTGCTGCAGACCCACCTCTTCCACGACCGGATCTTGCGGACGGATACTGTGGTCCTCCGTGAGGGCGCCACGCTGGGCCCTGGCGGGATCGTGCTGCCCGGCAGCACGATCGGGGCCCGTACGACCCTGGGTCCCGCGTCGCTCGTCATGGCCGCGGAGTCCGTCCCGGACGACACCCGCTGGCTCGGCAACCCGATCGAGGCATGGCGTCCCTGAACGCGGGCCACTCGGAGTCGGTGAGCGGTGCACCGGCGAGGACGAGTGGTGGCGCGGCGCAGGGAGCAGAAGCGGCAGTGGCAGTTCAGCAGGCGGCGGGGGCGGACCCCTACTTCCCGGACCACGGTGATCCCCGGTACCGGGTGCACCGGTACGAGCTCACGCTGGACTACCGCCCGGGTCCGAACCGGCTGGCGGGCGGCGCGCGGATCAACGCCATAGCCGGCCGGTCGCCGCTCGCCGAGTTCATGCTCAACCTGTCCGACTTCAAGATCGGCCGGGTCAAGGTGGACGGCCGTCCCGCGCACTACACCCACCGCGGCGGCAAGCTGCGCGTGCGCCCCGCCAAGCCCCTCCGTCCGGGCGCCGCGTTCACCGTGGAGGTGCACTGGTCGGGCAACCCCAAGCCCGTCTCCAGCCCCTGGGGCGGGCTCGGCTGGGAGGAGCTGGAGGACGGGGCGCTGGTGGCGAGCCAGCCGATCGGTGCGCCGTCCTGGTACCCGTGCAACGACCGGCCCGCCGACAAGGCGTCGTACCAGATCTCCGTCACCACGCCCTCGGCGTACGCGGTGGTGGCGGGCGGGCGGCTGCTGACGCGGACCACGAAGGCGTCCACGACGACGTGGGTGTACGAGCAGTCCTCGCCGACGTCGAGCTATCTGATCGGGCTGGCGATCGGCAAGTACCAGACGGTGCTGCTGGGCGACCCGGGTCCGGACGGGGTGCCGCAGCACGGGCACATCCCGGCGCACCTGCTGCCGGAGTTCTCCCGGGACTTCGCCCGGCAGCCGCGGATGATGGAGCTGTTCCAGGAGCTGTTCGGGCCCTACCCGTTCGACGAGTACGCGGTCGTGGTGACCGACGAGGAGCTCGACGTCCCCGTCGAGGCGCAGGGGTTGTCCCTCTTCGGCGCCAACCACGTGGACGGCGCGCGGGGTTGGGAGCGGCTGGTGGCGCACGAGCTGGCGCACCAGTGGTTCGGCAACAGCGTCTCCATCGCCGACTGGCGGCACATCTGGCTGAACGAGGGCTTCGCCAAGTACGCCGAGTGGCTGTGGTCGGAGCGCTCGGGCGGCCGCAGCGCGCAGCAACTGGCCGCCGCCGCGCACCGGTCGCTGTCCTCACAGCCGCAGGATCTGAAGCTGGCCGACCCGGGGCGCAAGTCGATGTTCGACGACCGGCTCTACGAGCGCGGCGGGCTCACCGTGCACGCGGTGCGCTGCGCGATGGGCGACGACGCCTTCTTCCGCATGCTGCGCGGCTGGGCAGGCCTGCACCGCGGCGGGACGGTGACGACCACGGCGTTCACCGCGCATGTCGCCCGGTTCGCGGAGGAGCCGCTGGGCGAGCTGTTCGACGCCTGGGTGTACGGGACGGCGCTGCCGCCGCTGCCGCGGCAGCTGCCGGCGCGTCCGGCGCACCCGCCCACCAACGCCGAGCGGGCGTAGGCGGGCGGGCGCGCGGCGCTCAGGACGCCGGGACCTTCAGCTTGTCCCAGCTGACCTTGCCGGGGATGCCGTCGGCGTCCTTGCCCTTGAAGCCGAGCTTGTGCTGCCAGGCCCGGTAGGAGGTGCGGTCGGCGTCGGTCCACTCGGGGCCGGGCCCTTCCTCGTAGTGCCCGCAGCCCTCGGCGACCAGGCGCTTGCCCATGGCCGTGATCAGCGGCGACTTCCGGCCGGCGTGGAAGAAGCCGCTGCCGGGGAAGGGCGCGTACGACGGTTTGGACGGCGTCGGCTTCGGGTCCGGCCCGGGGGCGTTGCCGGCCAGCCGCTCGGCGATCCGCTTGCGCATGCCGTCCATGGTGAAGCCGCGCGGGTCCTGCTTGCCCGGCTGCCACTCCTTGTGGCCGATGACGGAGGCGGCGCTCCAGCCGTGGTGGCGGCAGATCGCGGCGGACACCTTCTCGATGGCCTCCTTCTGCGCCTCGGGCCAGGGGTCCTTGCCGTCGCCGAGGTTGATGCACTCGAAGCCGTAGAAGTGCCGGTTGCCGTCGGTGTCGGCCTCGTTGTCGTGCGGCAGCTTCGACTCGTTGACGACGGCGCGCAGCACGTCGCTGTCGCCGAGTCCGGCGTGGTTGGCGCGGCCGTTGCCGACGAGGTGGACCTCGCCCTTCTTGTCGATCACCCCGTGGCACAGCGGGCCGGGCAGGCCGGAGTAGCCGTTGTAGCAGATGTTCACGGAGTTCTCGGTGCCGGAGGTGACGGTGTGGTGGATCATCACGCCGTTGACCGGACCCCAGGGGCCCTTGGTGTTGCGGTTGTGGGTGCGCCAGTTGCGCACCTCGTGGACCGTCAGGCCCTCCGCGCGCAGGATCTCCACCAGCTTGGACGCGCTCAGGGGGGTGGCCATCACTTGTCCCCTTCCGCCGCGGCCTCCGCTTCGGCGGTCGTCTGCGACCTGCCGCCCGAGGGATCCTCGGCCGCGGCCTCCTCGCGCCGGGCCCGCGCCTCCGCAGCGAGGGTGGCCTCGTCGGCGGCCGGGATGCTGCCGGCCAGCGAGCCGAAGGCGAGCCGCAGGTCGACGGCGCTCTCCTCGCCCTTGACCAGGGCCAGCGGGGCGAGGTGGCGCAGGATGCCGGCCGGCTGCTGGAGCAGCGGGCGGCGGGCCCGGTCGGTGGGCCACTCGACGTTTCCGGTGGCGGTGCGGGCGGGGATCAGCCAGTGGTCGCCGGTGCGGTACGTGCCGCCCGCCGCGAAGTACACCTCGACGCCGTCCTCCAGGGGCAGCCACTGCCCCTCCTCGACGCGCAGCGCGCCGTGGTGCAGGGCGGAGGTGCGGCCCTTGCGCCGGGGTCCCTCGCGGTGGTCCCAGCGGCGCAGGAACGGGTTGAGCTCGGGCAGCCGGCCGACGCCCGGCTCGGGCTCGGCGGACAGCCGCACCCGGCGGCCGGGCAGGTCGAGTTCCTCCACCCGCAGCAGGGGCAGGGGCTCCAGGCGGGAGGAGCAGGCCGAGTCGGTGAACTCGACGTGGTCGCCGACGTCCAGGTCCAGCTTGTCGTCGTGGCCGAGGGACGCCAACTGCACCCAGGTGCCGTCGAGTCCGTCGACGGGGAAGACCACCGACCCGTTCTCCCGGGACCACTTGAAGGTGGCGTCCTTCGCCTGGCCGCCCTCGTGGACCTCCACCCGGTACAGCTGGTTCTCCGGCCCTCGGTAGCGGGCGTCCGGCCGGACCAGGCAGGGGTCCTCGTCGGCGTGGTCGGGCCGTTCGCTGCGGGCGGCGAGCCGGGCCGACGACAGGGCCTGCGCGCGGGCCCACTTGTCGAAGGCGGCGCGCACGACCTCCTTCGACGGGTCGGCGTCCTCGATGGCCAGCTCGGTCAGGGACAGCGGCAGCACCTGCCAGACCACCTTGACGCGGGCCGCGGTGTCGGGCATCGCCGCGCCGAGGGCGACCTCGCGCAGCGCCGGGTCCTCGGCCGCGGTGACCGAGCGCTCCCACACGTTCAGGTACACCACGAACGGCGCCTGCGCGGGCGAGGGCAGCCGGTCGCCGGGCTTCTCCGGGTCGCGGTAGGCGTCCGGCTGGTCCCAGTACGTCCAGTACTCCGGCGGCGGCTGCGGGCTCTCCTCGCCGTCCTCCTCGGGGACGGGGACGCCGGGGGCGGGGCGGCCGGCGTCGACGAGGATGCCGTCGACGTAGTAGCGGCCGCCGTGGATGTACAGCGTGTCGATGTCGTGCTTGCCGCCCACGTACTCGATGCGGAAGCCCGGCGCGTCGCGCGGCCCGCCGTGCCGGCCGATCAGGTCGGCGGCGAGCGTGCGCACCTGGTGGAGCTGGATCGCGGTCTGCTCGTTGGTGTCGGCGTCGAGCTGGACCCGGCCCTGCTGGGCGACGACCGCGGAGTAGTGCCGCTCCGGTCGGAACGTGAGACGGGAGAGGTCAGCATGCATGAAGGGGGTCCCCCTGGTTCAGGATTGTGCGGGTGAGGCGTACGGCGGCACCGCTCACGTGACGTAGCGGATCCCGGCGTCGGTGCCCGCGGGCGCGTACTCCGCGAGCCGTGCGCGCAGGCCGTCCTCGCGCTGGGGCCGGTACAGGTCGTGGAAGGCGCCGAGTTCACCGCCGTCGTCGGCGCCGCGCCGGATCTGCGGCGGACAGCGGTCGGCCAACTGCGCGTACCAGGGCGTCCCGTAGCGCACCGCGTCGAACAACGGCCGTACGGAGGTGCAGCGGTGGCGGCGCGGGGTGCGCGAGCCGGCCGGGACGGACGAGTGGCGCAGGCAGCCGGTGCCGCGCCGGACCACGTGCACCGTGCCGGTGAACAGCGAGTTCTCGGCGATCTCCACGGCGTGCGTGTGGACCTCGCCGATGACGGTCGTGCGGTGCGCGTGCAGCACGGCGTGGGCGTGCCGGCAGTCCGGGGCGGACAGGGCCGGGCGGTCGTCGGCGGTGGCGTCCAGGACGCTGTCGCTCAGGTGGATGCCGAGGGGGTCCTCGCTCACCTCGTCGCCGATGACCTCGATGGTGCCGAGGATGCTGTGCTCGGCCTGGAGGCAGGCGGTGGTGCGTTCCAGGACGATGCTGGGCTCCTCGGGCGAGTGCGGCTCGCAGTGCGGCTCCAGGGACCAGCCGGGGACGAGCGTGGAGTGCCGTACGACGACGGCGCCCATGGGGCCGGTGACGTTGATGCCGCGCCCGGCGATCAGCAGACCGTCGAGCACGATCCGCGGCCGCTCGTGCGGGGCGCAGTCGTCCTGTACGGCGCGGATGTTGAGGGCGTCGGGGCGGTTGCTGTACCAGTCGAGCAGGCGGATCACCGGCCGGGTGCCCTCGGCGGCGCGCAGTTCGAGGCGGTCGCCGGGGTCGAGGTCGAAGTCCAGCTGCTCCTGGTAGGCGCCGCTGTGGGTGATCTCGATGATGCCGGTGCGCCCCGGGCGGCGTTCGCCCTGCCAGGCCCGGTAGGCGTCCATGATCTGCCGGTAGGGCTGTCCCGGGCCGACGCGGTAGAAGGCGGCGTCGGGCCGCTCGACGCGGTCGGGCCGCTCGTACTCGCCGCCGCCGAGGTCGGCGCCGTAGCCGTGGTGGTAGTCCACCCACACGCCCTGCCGGGGCGCCGAGCGCGACCCGAAGGCGATCCAGCCAAGTTCGGGGTCGACGGCGATCTGGCCGCGCCGGGGCCGGTAGCGCCAGTCGGACAGGTCGGCGACCACGATGTCGGACGGCGGTACGGGCCGGTCCTCGCCGTCGCGCCGGATGACGAAGCTCTTGCCGGGGCCGTAGTAGTCCAGGAGCCGGTCGTGCAGCAGGCGGCGGGTGATGAAGGCCGGGACGTTGTCGACGGCGGCGATGTGCGTGGGCGAGGGTTCCGGGACCGGCTTGGTGATCAGCGGGCTGTCGTTGCCGAGGATCGAGAACGTGTAGAGGTTGCGGGCGCGGTCGACGCAGTAGGCCGGGGCGGAGGTCACGGAGTGGGCGCTGAGCCGCCAGACGAACAGCGCGACCCCGGCGGGAGTCCACCCCCCTTGCGTCCTCGCCGAGTCGGCGCGCCGGACGTCGGCCGTGCGGGCCGCGGTGTCGAAGGGACCGCCCGCGAGGGCGAGCGCGGAGCCGTCGCGCAGGTCGGGCAGGCGGCCCCGGCCGGTGTCCCGGTAGAGCTTCACCGACGGGTGCTGGGCGACCAGCCGGGACAGCTCGACGGCCCGTGCGGGCCAGCCCGCGACCTGCTCGGACAGTTCCTCCAGCAGGTGCAGCGCCCCCTTGCGGCGGCGGTGGGCGACGGTGGCGGCCACGTCGGCGCGCGGGGCGATCGCCTCGGCGAGGGCGGCCCGGCCGCCGTCGTGCAGACCGGTGGTCAGGACCCGTTCGTAGCCGGGCAGGGTGCGGTACCCGACCAGGTCACCCAGGTACGGCAGCACCCAGGGTGCCGCGGTCTCCACGAACAGGTCCTCGTAGCCCTGGGCGACGCCGTCGCGCACCCGGTCGAGCTGTTCGGCGATCACCGCGAGCAGGGCGCGCAGCGGCTCGCCCTCCTCGGCGTCGCGCAGCAGGTGCCAGCGGGGCAGCAGGGCGGCGAGGCCGTCGGGCTCCCGGGGCGTCACCGCGGCCTCCGTGTCGAACCGGACGTCGGGAGCCATCACTTGACCTCCGTCAGAATCAGGGTGTCCGCCGCCTTCGGGGAGAGCAGGGCGAGCTGGGCGGGGCGGATGCCGCGGAAGACGTACACCGTCCGGCCCTTGGGCAGGCGCCGGGTGTCGGTGATGTCGGGGTTGAGGCGCAGGAGTTCGGCGAGCGGGACGCCGTGGCGGGCGCAGATCTCCGACAGCGTCTCGCCGTTCGCGGCGCGGACGGTGTGCAGTTGTTCGTCGTACGTCGCCGGGTGGGCCGGGACGTGGGCGCGGGGTTCGCCGGGGTCGGTGAGCAGTGCGCCGAGCTGGTCCGGGGTGGCGGAGGCGGGGACGCCGGTGAAGACGTCCACGTCGACGTAGTCCACGCCGGGCACGGTGTGGGCGGTGGCCAGGACCTCGGAGAGGCGGGCGGGCTGCCCCAACTCCCGTCCGTCGAAGCCGAGCCGGGCGAGCAGGGCCTGACGCAGCCGTGGCTCGACGTACTCCCAGGCGTGGTCGGGGGCGACCTTGACCTTCGCGGAGACCAGCAGCAGGACCAGTTCGCGCACGTCGACGCGGACGGGCAGGCTCGGGTCGCCGTACTCGGTGAGGGCCGCCCGCAGGGGGCGCAGGGCGCCCTCGCCGAGGGGCACGTCGTCGCTGCCGGCGACCGTCACGTGCAGCACGCGCCGCCGTCCGTCGAAGAGTTCGCGGGCGGTGGCCCGGCCGATGCCGGCCCGGGAGCGGGCGAAGTCCTCGTAGTCGGCGGCGGACACCAGCCGGTCCAGGGCGGAGACGGCGAGCGGAACGGTACGGCGGGTCAGGCCCGGCCCGTCCGCGTCCGAACCACCGGTCGCCGCCAGGGGGTTGGTGACGGCGGTGACGCCGAGGGGGCGGGTGAGGGGCTGGGTGACGCGGCCGGCCGCGACGTTCGCCGCCTTGCCGGTGCCGAAGCGGTAGCGGGCGTGGACGTTCTCGTGGCCGGTGGGCAGGCGGGCGCCGTGGACGCCGTCGCCGAAGGTGACCGTGGTGCGGCCGTCGGAGGTGGTGCCGGTGATGTAGACGCGTTCGTTCGGGCCGCGTCCGGCGAGGCTGTCGACCTCGTGCCACAGCACGCCGTCGACCCGGACCTCCAGCACCGGTGTGGCGCCGAGGGGGTTGTCGTCGGCGAGCCAGGTCAGCGGGGACTGCCACAGCGCGAACGTCTGGTTGACGCGGTCGGAGTCGCCGCTGCCGATGGCCTCCTCGCGGCTCTCGCCGTGGCCGGCCTCGACGACGTTGCCCAGGATGCGCACGGTCGCACGGCGGTAGCGGTGGGCGAGGTCGGTGGTCAGGATCAGCCGGGTGTGGACGTGGTCGCCGGGCAGTCCCGGGTCGACGGCCGGGTCGGCGGCGGCGACGGTGACGACCTCGGTGGCCGTGACGCCCGCCGTGCCGGGGATGTCGGTGCGCTCGCCGCCGACGATCAGGGTACGGCCGGGGCGCAACCCGTCGTACAGCTCGTCGAGTTCGATCTCGTTGCCGTGCACGTCCTCGCCGAGCGGTTCGTCCGCCGGGCGCAGCGGTACGCCGCCGGCGTACACGGTGGTGTCGCGGATGTGGGAGAGCAGGACGTCGAACTCGTCCAGCCAGGGGTCGGCGAGGGTGAGTTCGGTGCCGCGGCCGGTGATCCCGTAGTTGCTGTACGAGGCCGTGCGCAGCGCCTTGACCTGGGTGGTGACGAACGCCAGCGCGGCGTCGCCGGGCACGCCGTCCTGGGCGCCCTTGGCGGGCCGCTGGACGGCGACCCAGCTGCCGACGGTGATGCCGGTGTGCACGGAGTCGAGCTGGAGCACGTTCCGGTTGACCGGCGCGGGCTTGCTGGCGATGACGACCTCGACGTTGGGCTCGGTGCTGCCCACGGTGTAGCGCAGGCTCACCTCGTACTCGCCGTGGGTGAACTGCACCGGGACGCCGGGGCGCAGGGCGATCTCCTGGGCCGTGCCGTTTTGGATGCCGACGTGGACCAGGCCGTCGTCGTCGGGCCGGGAGACGAACAGGGTGTTGGCGGGCAGCCCGTCGCGCAGGGTGGCCGTCACGCCCGGCTCCTGGGAGTCGGCGGGCCGGCGGCTGAGCCAGGCCAGGTCGCGGTCCTGGCCGGAGCGGACGGACAGGTCGACCTGGCCGGTGCCGAGCGGGAAGGTGACCGGCGCGGTGACTGGCAGGTTCTCGGCGCGCTGGTCGGAGCTGCTGCCCTCGACGTACTGGAACTCGGCCCGCACCGGTGTCCGTCCCGCCGTGTCGTACACGACCCGCATGGTCACCAGCACCGCGCCGGTCAGCGGCCAGTCCGCGGTGCGGATGACCCGCCCGCGGTCGTCCTGGACCGGCTTGAGGGGCGCGGTGGCGCCGAAGGGGGCGGCGGTGACGCGCAGGGCGAGCAGGTCGCGCAGGAGGGGGGCGGTGGCGGAGGCGGTGCCGCGCCAGGCGGGGTAGAGGCTGCCGAGGCCGGGGTCGAGGGCGGACAGCAGCCGGGCGACGTCGGTGCCGGGACGGACGGTGGCCGCTTCCGGCGCCGGGCTCCTGCGACGCAGGGAGGGCAGCACGGCACCGAGCGCTTCGAAGGCGGCGGCACGCGGATCGCCCCCACGACGCGCGGTCTCCTCCCGGACCGTGGTGGCACCCTCTTCCGAGGTCTGGGCCGGAGCCAGTTCGAGTGCCCGCTGGGCGAGTTCCGCCAGCACGGCCTGCAACTGCCCGAACCACCCCGCCACGTCCTGCCACGGCTCGGCCAGCACCTGCGCCTCGCCGAGGCGGGCCACCGGCTCCGCGAGAGCGCTCGCCAGCTCGTCCGGCGTGCGCACCGCGTCCAGCGCCGTGCGCAAGGGCGCGAGGACCTGGTCCTCGAAGTCCTCGATCAGCCGGCTGACCGGACGCGGGTTGGGCACCTCGGGCGTCGGCGGCTCCTCCCCGGGCTCGCCGGGAGCCGCCGGGGCGGCGACCCAGCGGCGCACCTCGTCCACGAGCTCCTTCAGCGTCGCGGGCGCCGACTGGGGCAGGGTGATCGCCGTGACGTCGTCGTCCCGGTCCAGCCGCACCCCCGCGACCGGCAGCATCTTCCGCACGCCTCCGGCCTGTTCGCCGAAGACGAAGAGCAACTGGTCGCCCGGCTGGAGGGAGTTCGCCGTTCCCTCGACGAACAGCTCCGAGCGGCGCTCCAGGTCGTCGGGGGTGATCAGCGAGGGCCGGCGCCGGCGCACCTTCAGCTCGTTGAGGTCCCACCGGGCCGTGAGGTCCCGGCTCGTCTCGAACGTGAGGGACGTCTCGTCGGCGGAGGCGGGCACGCTGTGGCTGCGCGCTCCGCGCGGGATCCGCACGGCCGGCGTCTCGGCGCGCGGATCGCGTTCGAGGGTGTACGCCAGGTGGGTGGTGGCCGCGACGCCCGGCCGCGGCCGGTGGCCGACCAGCCGGCCGAGCAGCACCAGCGACCGGTGTTCGTTCGCCGTGCGGATGTACGCCTCGTCGGCGATCCGCTCCGAGTGGAAGGTGAGCAGGTCCCCGAGGACGGCGGCGGCGTCGAGGAGGCCGATCGCCGGGTCGTCCGCAGTGCGCACCGTGAGCCCCTTCAGGGCCGGGTACGCGGGGGAGGCGAGCCGGTCCAGCAGGGCGGCCAGGAAGGAGCCGTAGGTGCCGACGCGGTAGTCGAGGGCCGTGCGGCCGGGCGGGTTGTGCAGGGGGGCGGGCGCGAGGCGTTCGTCGTGTCCTCCGCACGCGCCGCCGCAGGAGCACGCCTGGCTCATCGGGCACCTCCCAGGGATATCGCCAGCCGGCCGTTCTCCGGCCGGTCGGGGTCGTTGTCGCAGGTGGCGATCTCCAGCGGGCCGAGCCGCAGCACGCCGTCCTCCCTCTCTCCCCGGTCCGGCTCGAACAGCCGCCGCAACCGGGTCACTTCGACGCTCTGCACGCCGGGCACGGCCGCGGCGACGGCGACCAGGCGACTGAGCCGGACGGACTCGCCGAACGTCAGCGCGTCCGGGTGGAAGAAGCCGTGCCGGCCGCTGCCCAGCACGCGGTACAGCTCCGCCAGGATCTGGCCGTGCTGGTGGCCGGGCCGGGCGCGGACGCTGAGCGCGATGTCGAGCGGAACCAGGCGGGCGGGGCCGACGACGAGGTCGTGGCCGATGCGCCGGTACGCCTCCAGGAACTGCTCGACGCGGGCCAGCAGTTCGGGCGACGGCTGTCCGCTGCCGAGGGCGTCGACGGCGATGTGGGCCTCCTGGAGGCTGCCGGTCCAGCGCAGGTCGGCGGCGGCGCGCTGCACGCCGGGCACCTGGCCCGCCAGGGCCGCGTAGTCCTCGGCGGTGACCGCGCGCAGTCGGGTGCGGCGCAGGTCGAGGGGGGCCAACTGGCGTACCTGTTCGATCGGTTCGGGTTCGGTGCCGCCGACGGCGGGCAGCGGGTTGCGGACCACGGCGGCGGGCGGCTGCCCGCCGTCCGACTGGATCACCAGGTGGTTGATGGCCTCCGCGCCGACGTTGCCGGCGATGCCGCCGCCGAGCCGGTAGTGCAGGGCGAGGCGGTGGCCGGGG
This sequence comes from Streptomyces sp. 7R007, assembly GCF_054850255.1. NCBI lineage: Bacteria > Bacillati > Actinomycetota > Actinomycetes > Kitasatosporales > Streptomycetaceae > Streptomyces > Streptomyces sp. 7R007. The sequence goes on from NZ_JBTWMV010000059.1 coordinate 23,942, forward strand.
CGTGGCCGCGCGCCGTGCCGGCCGTCGCCGAAGCGCAGGGCGAGCCGGCCGTCGTCCTCCAGTTCACCGACGAAGTGGCGGTCGCGGGGCGCGCTGTGCAGCAGGTCGCGGCGCGGCTGCCAGGTGAGTTCGCCGTCCTCGACACGTACGGCGGGCAGGGCGCGGCGTGGGTCCTGGGCGAGCGCGGCGGTCGCGGAGCCGCGAAGGACCGGCTCGTCGGGGTGCAGGCCGGTGGCGTACGCCGGTCCCCAACTGTGGGCGATCTCCCAGGCGATGTGCGCATCGAGCACCGTACCGGCACGGGCCCGGGCGGCGAGGACGCGGATGCGGCGGAGCTTGGCGTCGAGCAACTCGTCGGTGCGGTGCAGGAGTTCACGCAGGGCGCGGACGGGGTGGCGGCGCAGCTCTAGGCGCTCCAGGACCGGCAGGCCGTAGATCAGGGCGAGTTCGTCGAGCTCGGCGTCGTCGAGCCCGTCGCGGTCGCGGGCGCTGCGCCACAGCTCGACGAGCCGCTGCCGTACCCGCTCGGGGATCGCGGCGATCCGCTCGGCCTGCCCGGCGGCCACGACCCCGGCGTCCGGGAACGGGACCGCCTGCACGACCGGGGTCCGGCCGAGGAGGGGCCGGAAGCGGGGCGGGATGCCCGGGTACACGGACTGCGCGAGGAGCGTGCGCAGGGCCGCCGCCTGGGCGTACGCCGTGCCGGGCACCACGCGTTCGTGCCGCTGTCCGGCACGCTCCAGACCGAGTCCGGCGCGTACGGTGGCGGCCTCGCCGACCACCTCGAACAGCTCTCGGACGTCGTGGGGGCGGAGCGCCTGCCCGCCCTCGGCCTTGTCGGTGAGGGCGTTGATCAGGCGGGCGGGCGCGTTGCCCTCCTGGCGGTCGCCGCAGCCGGACTCCGGCGGGCCGCAGGGCGCCACGACGGCCGGGACCGGCGGCACGGTGGCCGTTTCGCACGGGCCGGAGCGGCCGTGGTCGACGAGGACGACGTTGCCGCGGGCGATCGTCACGTCCTCGACCGGCAGGCAGTGGCGCCCGCCGCGGGTGGTGAGGCACAAGGGGAAGCGCAGCGCGTCCTCGGCGGCCCAGGCGACCTCCAGGACCGGCTGGTCCTCGATGCGGTCGACGCCGGGCGTGACGGAGGTCAGCCGGACCGCCTGCCGGTGGGCCGGGTCGGCGTCACCGGGGGTGCCGGTGCGCGGGCCCCGGACCTCCTCCAGGATCAGCAGGTCGCCCGGTCTCAGGTCGAGTCGCCGCTCGCGGCACGTCTCCGGGTCCCGCCACTCGTCGCGCAGGGTGGCCGAAGTGGCGCCCTCCGGCAGGGCGCACACCTCGCCGCCCCAGGTCCACAGGCGGATCGCGTTGTGCGCGACGCGCAGCTCCAGCGGGTCGCTGGCGAGGACGGGTTCGAAGACCTCGACCGAGCCGCGTTCGTCCAGGTCGCCGAGGTCGCTCTCGTCGATCACGGTGCCGGGTTCGGGCCGGTCGTGCGGGTCGAGGGCGCGCACGTCGACCGAGGCGAACCGGAAGGTGCCCGGGGCGAGGGTGGTGTCGTCGGCGGTCTCCACGGTGACGTAGGCGCGGGCCGTGCAGCCGTCGTGCATGGCGTAGTCGATGAGCTTGACGTGCCGGCGTACGGAGACCCGGCGGCGGGCGGTGTCGAGGTAGGCCTCGGTGGCCACCGCGTCCTGCTGGTAGCTGATCTGGTCGCCGGTGTGGGCGAGCAGTTCGACCAGGGTCGTGCCGAGGTCGGCCGGGTTGCGCTCGGCCCAGTCGGGGGTGGTGAGCGCGAGCCGGTCGAGGAGGAGCTTGCGGAGGGTGTCGTAGTCGCGGGCGGTGTAGTCGACGAGGGGCGCGGCCGGGAAGCCGGGGGGCTCGTGGCCGTCGTCCTTGCAGTCGAAGGGCGTCGGGCAGTCCGGCCGGAAGGTGAACTCGGCGCTGTGGTACCGCTGGTCGAAGCCGCGGAAGGGCTGGGTGCCGGGGCGGCCGTAGGGGTCGGTCTCGACGAGCGAGAGACGGTAGCGGGAGGTGTCGCCGGTCCGGTCGAGGGTGACGTAGAGCCGGTCGTCGAGCTCCGGGTCCTCCTCGCGCTCCACGCTGACGTCGACCGCCCTGATGCCGGTGACGCGTCGGCCGCCGTCGATGCGGACGTTCTCGGGGCCGAGGCCGTGCGGGGCCTTGCCGAGGAAGGTGACGGTCAGCAGCAGCCCGTCGTCGCCGGCCTCGACCGCGTCGACGCCGTTGAGCTGGGCGGCCCTGACCTTGGCCCGCCGGGTGGTGGCGGCGCTCATGCCGCCCTCCCTTCGAAGACGTCCTCGCGGACGGAACCGGTGCCGCGTACGACGTACGACAGGTGCACGCGCACGACGTCGTCGCCGGTGACGATGTCGAGGGCGACGACGTCGATGACGTCGCCGAGCCAGCGCTGGAGCGAGGCCTGCACGGACAGTTCGAGGGTGCTGACCAGTTCCGGGCTGTTGGGGGCGAAGACCAGGTCGAGCAGTCCGCAGCCGAAGTCGGGGCGCATCACGCGCTCGCCGGGGCTGGTGAACAGCAACTGCTCGATCAGGTCGTGCACGTGCTCGGCGCGGGAGGCGTGCGCGGTGCGTCCCCGGCGGTCGGCGCGGAAGGGGAACGCGATGTCGGTGCGCGGAAGTCGGCGCGTGTCGCGGCTCATCGGACGGTGACCTTTCGCTGTGCGGCCTGGACCACGGGGGGTCCCTGCGGCACGAGGGCCGCCGAGAGGCACTGGGCCGCCGAGGTGTCGAGCAGCACGGGTGCGCCGTCGACCGCGACGCCGGTGCCGTCGGCGGTCCAGCGGACCGTGACGCAGGGCGAGGGCACGCCGTCGACGGCGTGCGGGCAGCCGGTGACGAGGTAGCCGTGGGCGGCCGTGGCGACGGCGGCGCCCCCGAGCCGTACGCCCCCGGTGGGTGTGGTGGCGGCGGTGACCCGGCCGCCGTGCGGGCAGCCGATCACGGCGCCGGCATCGAGCAGACTCCCGGACAACTTCCTTCTTCCCCCGTCTTCTATCGCTTCGACAGCACGGTCAACTGACCCTGGTTGATGGTCACTTGGTCCCCGTGCAGCAGTACTTCGGCCCCCGCGCCGTTGGCGATGACCACGGTGTCCCTGGTGATGCGGATGTACGCGCCGCCCTGAGCCTGGAGCAGGATTCCCTGCTCGGCGCCGGCGGTGTCGTTCAGGACGATCTTGTGCGCGCCGGGCGTCTGCACGACGACCGGCTTGTTCGGCGAGTTCGACTGGAGCTCACGGCGGGCGTCGGGCGGCAGTTCCTCGGCGGTGCCGTACCAGCACCCGGTCCACACGGGGAAACTGGGGTCCCCCTGCTCGAACTCCACCCACACCCCGGAGCCCGGCGGCGGCACCACGAACTGGCCGGACTCCGGTCCGGTGAACGGCAGGCAGGGCAGCGCCCAGGTGGACGGCTCGTCACCGAGGACGTCCGGGACCTCGACCGTGACACGGCCGATGCGCAGCGGGTCGTCGTTGTCCACCACCCGGCCGCGGAACTTGCCGAGATAGCGCTGGTTGGCTGCCGCCATGCTGAACTGCTCCTGATCGCTGGGGTGTTGCGGTGGTCATGGCCGGACGTAGTCGCTGCGGGCCTCCAGGCCCTCCCGGGAGAGGGTGAAGTTCTGCTGGTAGGAGCCCGGGCGCAGGTTGTGCGTGACGGACTTGACGTAGTAGTCGCCGTCGTACGCCCGTCCCGAGCCGCGTACGCCGACGAGTTGGCGGGGTTGCAGGATGTAGCCGTGCCGGTTGACGTCGAGGGAGCCGGAGCCGGAGACGACGTCGGCGGAGACGGCGGCGCGGGCCAGCAGTTCGGCCTCGGCCTGTTCGCGCTGCTGTTTGGCGGTGCCGGACAGGGTCCGGCGCTTGAGCGCCGGGGTGGGCCGGCGGCCCAGCGGCGGGCGCAGGGGGCTGATCGGCGGCTGGGGCAGCAGGGTGGACTGCCGGGTGCCCGGGTCCTGCCAGCGGGCCTGCGGTTCCTCGCGGGCGGTGCCGTCGTAGGCGAAGGTCAGCTGGTCGACGGTGGTGTGGGCGTCCATGTTGACGTTGAGGGCGTGCTGGCGGATGCCGAGACGGACCTCGGGTCCCCAACGGGCGGAGGACTGGCCGGGGTTGGGGCCGGGCTCCAGATAGAAGGTGTAGCCGTTGGCCTTGGCCAGGTCGGTGACGTACTGCAGGTCGGTGCCCGTCTGGTAGTGCACGCGCAGGTCCTGGTGGGGAGGCTGGGCGATCTTCTCGGCGTAGACGTCGGGCCGGATGCCGTAGTCGGAGTAGCGGCGCAGGATGGCGAGCACCCGCTGCGAGGGCGGCAGGTTGGGGTAGGGGGCGGTGCGCTCCTCCAGGTCCATCAGCAGCGTCAGGTCCTCGCCGGTGACGGTGAGGGTGGAGTGGCCAGGCTGGTTGCTGGCGCCGACCTCCTGGCGGACGACGAGCCCGTCGAAGAGGACGTCGGTGGTGCCGCGCACACTGACGGTGACGATGAGGCGCGTCTTCGGGTCGAAGAACCCCTCGGGCAGCAGGCGTTGGTTGATGACGCCGTTCTTGGTGAGGTCGAAGGCCAGCTGGAAGCCGCTGCGTTCGCCGGCGGTCGCGGTGATCTGGGCGGACAGCAGGGCCTCGGTCACCTCGGGCGGGACGGGGCGGGCGAGCTTCGGCCCCATCAGGAGCGTGACGTGGACGGGGCCCTGCCCCACGGGCTGTTCAGACACGCGGGTGGCCTCCGGGCTCGGGGACGGCGATGACCCGCCCGGGCTCGTCGGTCAACTCCCGTGGGTCTAGTACGGGGTTGGCGTCGGCGATCCGCCACCACTGGCCGGGGTCGCCGAAGAACCGCTGGGCGAGCAGGTCGGCCCGCTCACCGGCGCCGACCACGTGGTCCCGGGTCTCCCGCGCGTCCAGCGGGGGCAGCAACCGCCGCTTGACGTACCGGACCTCGGTCCCGTCTTGCCCTCGGTACACCCCGATCTCGGCGTCGTGGTACCGGCTGGTCCTGGCATACGGATGGGCGCCCGGTATGTCGCCCAGGGCGCTCTCGTACGACTCGATGTCGGCCATGGCGGTCGCTCAGCCCCTTCCACTCAGTACGTCCGCGCCCGGCAGCCCGAGGGCGCCGAGGCTGCCGCCCCGGGCGGCGGCGAGTCGTTCCTTCTGCGCGAGGTGCGCCATGTACAGGTCCGCGCCGCGGTGTCCGGCGGGCAGGTCGCTGACGGTGAGGATCTTCATGCCGATGCTCAGCGAGGCCCGTATCGGATTGAGACCGACGTCGAAGGCGGACTCGTTGACGGAGAGCTCGGTCAGCCGCACGGGCATCACCCGCTTGCTCCCCCACGTGAACAGCGTCAGCGGCATCTCGATCGGGCTGATCTCGATGGTCCCGTTCTGCGCCAGCCGGCTCGCGGCGCGCAGCTGCGCGGTGGTCGGCTGCACCAGCATCTCAAGGGTCGCGAGCTGCGGGTGGATACCGTCCGGGGCGGCGATCTCGAACTGGTCGGTGGCGTCGATCTCGGCGGTGAACTTCCAGGTCTCCTGAGCGGGCCCCTTCAGCCGAAGCGCCTCGTTCCGATCCCCGCTCCCGGCTCCCCCACCGGCACTGTCACCACTGTCCCCGGCGGACTGCGGAGCGATACTCCGCTCCAGGGTGTCCGGATTGAACTGCAGCACGATGATGCGCTGGGGCGTGCCGCGATCGGGGTCGAGAACGACGATGCCGGAGCGGATGGGTTTGGGTATGTCGGCGTAGCGGGTCACAGACGGGCCTCCAGACGGTCACGCAGCACGCTGTAGTCATGCTGGGGAAAGATCTCCGGGAATACCTCCAGCATGCGTTTCAGATAGGTGACCGTGCTCTGGTTGCCGCTGCCGCGCAACGAGATGTCCGTGTAGAGATACTGCCAGCCGTAGGTTCCCTTGGTGAGCAACAGAGCGTCGAGGTACTGGCAATAGGTGATGTCCATCTTCAAAAAGCCCGACGGATAAGGGTCTTCGCCGATATCCGCGATATCCTGATACCAGATTTCCAGTGGGCTGGTGCCCGGCTGCATGCGAATGAAGGACATCATGCCGGCCCCGGAGCGTGGTGTCGTGTCGAAGCTGCGCAGTTCCGAGAGGAACTTGCGTTGAAAATCAGTGGCGTCAGGCATCGGCGCGGGCCCGCCGTCCTGTTCGAAGACGTCATAGAAATGCAGAAGGCGGTATTCGCCATACAGCTCCGGCAGACCGCCGGTGGTTTCCCACTGGGCACCGAGATCGGTGAACCGCAGAGCACACCCCGTCATGTCTTCGTCCAGTAGGACCTGGTCCCAGTCCTCGTTGTGTTCGTAGAGAGGCAGAAGGTCTTCGAGAGGTTCGGCCAGTTCTTCGATGCTGCCACACCGCGCGTTCAGGAGCGGCTGTTCACGGATGGCCACCAGTGACGCTGCGTGCCGTTTCTCGTTTTCGGTCAGGTTGTTCATGGTCTGCGGGCCTTTCCTGGCTGGTACGGACTACTGGAAGGTGAAGAACCCTTGCTTGAAGCGCTCCTCCACGACGGCCATCGTCCTCTCCAGCGAGTAGAGGCTCTTCCCGTTTTCCGATTTGAACGTAGACAGTTTCCTCCGCATGTCGGCGATGTCATGGAACGCCTGGGTGCCGGGAGGCGCCTCTTCCCTCAGCTTCATGAACGCCTCCATGAACAACTTCGTCACCCTGCCGAAGGCACGTTTCACATCCGCCTCGGAGTCCCGATTCACATTGACCGGGTTGAGATCTCTGGCAGCGGTGGGAGGCGGTGGATTGAAATGCTTTGTGGCACTCTGCTCGGCCGGGAGCTTCATCCAGTCCGACCGGCTCCTGCTCGACCCGTCACCCCGTCGCCGGTAAAGACCCCACTCGGCCTGAACCGTCTCGGGAAATCCTCGCGGGTATTGACCGTACGGATACGGCAGGCTCGCGGGGCTGGGACCCGAGTAGCGCGTCAGCTGAATTCTGTACCAGCCCGGAATCGGAGGCTCGTCCTCGTTCTTCTCACCGAATGCCTGAGCAGCGTACTTCTCGATCGTGCGGTAGAACGCGGCGTTGTCGTCGTTCCTGGCGGGCACGAAGTTCGATGTCTTCGCCGGTCCGCCCACCTCACGGGGGATGAGGTGCATCCGGTCCCACTGCGGAGGGTTGCTGGTGTGCTTGTACAGGTTTTCCAGATACGCGAATCCATACGTGAACTGTCCGCTCGGCGGCCTGCCGAACGCCCGCGCGTACTCGGGATTGACATAGCGCGCGTTGGTGTCCTGTCCCGGCGCCACCCCGTTCTGCGGGGTCGGAGTGATCTCCGGGCGAGGCAGGTCCCATGTGTTGAGGTAGTCGTTCAGCGTGTCCGGGAAACCTTCTATGACTCGTTCCTCGGGGTTGACCTTCGCCCACACCTCGAACGAGGCCTTTCCTGTCTGCCGCCTCTCCAGCGAAGTGAGGCGGTACCACCGCCGCAAGCCGGCGAGGACGGCCTGGTGCACGGGGCGCGGCAGGCCGGGCTTGAGCAGTCTGGTGAGAATGGCCCTGATCCGGTCCACGGCGTCGGTGAGACGGCTCTTCTTCTTGCCCCCCTGGTCCTCCTCCTGCTTCTTTTTCTTCTTGTCCTGCTTCGACTTGGGCCTGCCTGGTCCCGGCTTGTCGTGCCTGTTGCGGGGCCGTCGAGGTCCCTGCTCCTCCGGCTTCGGCTTGCGCGGCTTGTCGTTCTCGTCGGGCTTCGGCCGCTTCGGATCGTCGTCCTTGCCGTCCTTCGGCCTCTTCGGGTCCTCGTCCTTCCCGCCCTTGGGGCGTTTCGGGTCGTCGTCCCTGCCGTTCTTCGGGGTCTTCGGGGTCTCGTCCTTGGTGTCGCCGGGCCTCCGGGGCCGGTCGGTGTCCTGGGCCGGCTTGCTCTTGGGCTGTGTGGTGTCGGTCTGGGCGTCCTTCGGCCGGTTCGGGGTGTCCTGGTCGGTGGGCTTCGGCCTGGTCGGCTCGGGCTCCTTGCCGGTGGGGGGTTTCTGGTCGCCCCTGGGCCCGGTGCGGTCCTGGTCGGGCTTCGGGCGGGCCGGGGTCTCGTCCCTGGTCGGCTTCGGCCTCGGCTCCGGCTTCGGCTTGGGCTTCGCCGCCGGGGTGGGGCGGGTGTCCGGCCTGGCGGAGGGGGTGTCGGCGGGGCGGTTCGCCGGACGGGCGGTGGAGGGCTCCGCCGGCTTGGGGCGGGCCGGGGTGTCGGTGTCGTTCTTCGGCCTGGTCGACGGCGCTTCCTTGGGCCGTGTCGCCGTGGGGGCCTGCTCTGCCGGGCGGGTGCCGCGCGGGGCGTCCCCTTCCTCCGTGCCGGCCGCGGGGCGCCTGCCCGGGCCCCCGCCTTCGCGGCCGCCCCGGCCCAGCTTCGCCGCGATGCCCTTCAACCGGCGGCCCACCTTGGCGACGTACTTGCCGATCGCGCTCAGCAGGTACTGGTAGGCCAGTTCGAGGAGGGCGACGATGCCGGCCGCCACCGCCTTGGCGAACAGCAGGCCCGCGCCGCCCTGGCGGACCGCGCGCAGCCAGGACAGGACCGCGCCCATGGCCTGCAGGATCGCGCCGAGGGCGCCGATGGCCGTACGGATCGCGTCGATGACGGCCATCACCCAGCCGGCCCCGGGGATCAACTTCGCGACGACCTTGGTGATGACGATCTCACCGATGATGAAGGGGAGTTGGGGCACGATCGCGTCCCAGGTCTCCTTCACGATCCGTGCCAGCGAGAAGCCGCCCTTGATCAGCTTCTCGATGATCGCCTTGGGTACGCCGATGATCTCCTCGATCTTGGACTGGAACCACTGCTTGACCGCGGCCTGGACCTCGCGGAACAGGTGGTGCTTCGCCCCGTCCACCGCCGAGTTCTTGGCACCGGACAGCCAGCCGCCCGGGTCGTCCAGGAAGTCGATCGCGATCATCATGAACTCGCCCAGCGCGCCCAGGAGTTTGGAGGCGTAGTCGAGGACCGTCCTGACCGCGTCGATGACCGACTTCACGACGTCCATGAGCATCTTCTTGAGGATGTTCAGGATGTCGCTGAGCATCTTGGCGAGCTGGTTCAGCAGGTCCGTGACGATCTGCTTGAGCCGCGCCGCGAGCCGGGTGACGAAGGCGATCGCCGCCGCGATCAGGTCGGTGACGAACTTGCGGATGCGCGCGGCCAGTTCGATGATCTCGCGGACCATCTCCACCGCGAACGCGATCAGGTCCTCGATGAGGTTCTTGATCGTGTCGACGATGAACGCGCGGGCCTCGTTGATCCAGCGCTCGACGGTGTCCTTGAAGTTCTTGATGAAGCCGACGACCGCGTCCCGCGCGTCGCGGATGATCCTGACGATCGCGTTCTTGATCTCGATGACCTTCTGTTTGATCCACTCGAAGGCCTTCGTGAGCCAGTTGCCCGAGTCCTGGGCCGCGCCGTCCGCCTTGCTCTTCGCGTCCGTCTCGGCCTGGTCGCCCTTGTCCTTGATCTGCTTGTCGCTGTCGGTCTTCTGCCGGGTGACGTCGTCGTCGGTCTTCTTCTCGCGGTCCTGGACGTCCTTGCGGACCTTGTCCGTGCGGTCGTTCTTCTTGTCGCCGAGCTTCTTGAGCGCCTGGTCCTGCTCCTTGCGCCAGTCGGCCCGCTGCGCCGTGACCTCGTCGAGGGCCTTGGTCCGCTGTCCCGCCTGGTCCCGGGTGTTCTTGTCGATCTCCCCGTCGACCTGGCGGCGGTGCTTGTCCTGTGAGTCGCGGAAGTCCTTGTCCTTGGTCTGGCGGCCGGCCGACATGCCCTTTTGGCCCTGGCTGAACGCCGCCTGGAACTCCGCCCCCTTGTCGTGCTCGGCCACCGCGGAGGCCGCGTCGGGCGGTACGGCGCCCGTGGTCGCCGCACCCGGCGCCGCGCCCTTGGCGCCGTCCGCGCCGGGCACCTTCCCCTTCAACTCCTCCTGCGGAGCGTCGGGGTAGACCTGGTTCTCGCCCATCGACCGGCCGGCGTCGTCCCGCGCCGTGTCGACCGTCTCCTGGCCCTTCGCGTCGACGGCACCGCCCTGCTCGTCGGACGTCTGCTGGGCAGCGCCCTGCATCTGCACGCCCGGCGCGTTGCCCGCCTGGGCCTGCTTGAGGGCCTCGTCCTTGGTGGGCAGCCCGGCGAACTTGGCGGCCAGTTCCTGCTTGTCGACCTTGAAGCCGAGCTTCTCGGCGAGCCAGCCGATGCCGAAGCCGAGGGCCATCTTGAAGGTCTGCCAGCCGCTGGGCTCCTCCGCCTTCTCCGCCTCGATCGGCCCCTGGGGCTCCTTGGCGCCGGTGACCTGCGCGTTCTCCTGCCGGGGAGCCTCCGACTTCTGCGCCGGGTCCTGGGAGTACCGCGCGGGCGCGTCGGTCTTCGGCTTGCCCTGAAGGGTCTGCGGGGCACCGGCCGGGCGCTGCATGGCGGGCGGCGCGGCGGCGAGCTGCTTGTGCTCGTCCCCCACGCTGCGGTCGACCGCGCCGCCGACTCCGCCCATCGCCTCAAGTGCCTTGTGGGGCTTGAGCGTTGCGGCCGTGCTCAGGCCCGCCTCGGGCGAGACCTGGGAGAGGTTCGGGGCGGGGGCCGTGTCCTTCTTCCCCTTGCCCCGGCCGGCCGGCTTGCTGGCGACACCGCCGGACGGGGCGGGGGACGCGGATGCCCTCGGGGTGGCCGGGGCCCGTTCGGGCTGCGGGGCGGCGCCGACCGCGTCCTCGGCCGACGGCGCGCGGGACGCGGACGCGGCGGACGCGGACGCGGCGGATGTCGGTACGGCCGCCTTCGGCGCCGACGCGGGCGCGGGCGCCGGCGTGGACGGTTCCGGCGTGGAACGGTCCGGCTCAGGTGCCGCCCCGCTCTGCGCGCCGCTGGTCGCGCTGCCGGGCCGGTCCGCGTTGGAGCCGCCGGTGACCTGCGAGTCCCGCGCGGCGGAGGGCGCCGCGGTGTCGGCCGTACGCTCGCTGCCGGCGGCCGGGGACGAGGCGGGCTGCTGCTGTTCCCGCGGCGCCGCCTGCCGCCCGGCGTCCTGCGGCGCCGCGGCCGTACCGCCCGCAGCCTGCTGCGAGCCCTTCTCCTGCGCGGCCCGGCCCCGCTCCCCCGCGGCCGGCGTGCCCTTCTCCTGCTTGGCCGCGCCCTCCTGCGCCGCCCGGTCACCGTCCGGCCGGGGCGCCTGCTGCACCGTCGTCTGCGCGGTGACGGGCCCGGCCTTCGGGTCGTCGCCGCTCTTCGGGTCCTTCGAGACGGCACCCGAGTCCGGCAGCCCGCCCGCCCTCTCCTGCGGCGCCAGGCCGGCGAGCAGGGTGTCGCCCGGGCCGCCCACCGCCACGGGGGCCGGCGACGGTTCGGCGGCCCCGGTGTCCGCGGTCGCGTCCACCACGTCCGCGTCCGCCGCCTCGTCCTCGGCGTCCTCCGCGTCCCGTTCCGCCTGCACCTGGTCGGCCCGGGTCGGCGGCGGTGCCGGGAGGTCCGGGACGGACGCGCCGGCCGCCGCGTCCGGGCCCTGGTCCGCCGTCGGGACGCCGGACAGGTCGGGGTCCTGCGCGGGCAGGAAGTCCTCCGGCTGGAGGGTGACGTCCCAGGCGCTCGGCTCGGCGCCGCCGACCTCCACCTCCGAGGTGCTGTCGGAGACCGCGCCCTCCTCGTCGGCCGCCTCCTGCGGGCCGTCGAGGTCCTGGCCGCGTACGCCCTCCAGGCTGCTCACCGGCGTGGGCAGCGGGACGTCCCGGCCGGGCGCGGGCGCGCCCGTCGGCTGCTGCGAGCCCCGCTTGTCCTCCTCGGAGACCTGCCGGCCGGCGACGAACTGCTCGGCGACGCCGGGCCGGTTGCGCGCGGCGGACTCCTCCGCGGCGGGCGCGGGAACGCCCTGCTCGCCGGCCGCCTCCTTGCCGCCGCCCTGCTGCTCCTGCCCGCCCCCGCCCTTGTCGGCCTCCTGAGACCGGGCCGCTTGACTCTGCCCCTCGGACTCAGCCTGCGTCCGGGTCTGGGAATCCGTCTGGGCCTCCCCCGGCGTCGCCGCCCCGGCAGCCGGCGTCTCCTGCGCCCGCTGCCGCGCCGCCGCACCGGAACCGGAAGGCGCCGGGACCTGGTCCCGTGCCCCCGGCACGGCGGCCCCGGTCCCGCGCGCCGGAGCCTCGGCCACCGCCCCGCCGGAGGGCACCCCGCTCCCCGGCTGCCGCCGTACTCCCGCCTCGGCCTGCGTCCGCCGCTGCCGCTGCCGCTCCTCGTGCGTGCCGCCGTTCAGCGGCGTGCTGCCGGGCGCGCCCTGCCGTTCGGCGTGCTCCTTCTCCGGGCCGGGCGCGCTCGCCGGCCGCTCCCGGTCGGCCCGTTCGTCGGCGGCCCGGCGGTGCGCGTCCTCGCGTTCGGCGCGGACCTCCTCCGCCGTGTCGGGCTCGATCTGCGGAGCGTCGTGGGCGTCGCGCTCCACGCGGTCCTCGGCGAAGTCGTCGTACGCCTCGATCTCGTCGACGAGGTCCAGGACGCGGTCGTGCTCGGGCGCGAGCATCCGGTCCTCCAGACGGGCGAGCACGCCGTCGAGCAACTCGGCCGGCATACCCGCCAGTTGGCGGCGGGTGCGCTGGGAGAGGTCCTGGGGGTCGCCGCGCAGGGAGCGTACGAGGGAGTTGGCGAGCCGGTCGACGAGGGTGGCCGGGTCGATGGCCTCGGCGCGCATGCGGTCGGCGTCGACGGTGGTGTAGCGCAGCCAGCCGGGGGTGGCCCGGCCCTCCTCCACCTCCGCGGCGGGCTCCTCCTGTACGGCGGCCCGGGCGGCGGCCTCCGCCTCGCGCTCGACGGGCTGGTGCGGCAGGCTGACGGCGCCCAGCTCGCGGCCGGCCCGCAGGGTGCCCAGGCCGTGCGGGTTCTGCACGGTGTGCTGGAGCTCGTGGGCGAGCAGCCGACGGCCCTCGTCGGTGCCGGGCCGGAAGGCGCCCTCGCGGAAGAGGACGTCCTGGCCGACGGCGACCGCGTCCGCGCCGAGCAGCTCGGTCAGCTGCCCGGCGTCCCGGCCGGTGTGCAGCCGTACCCGGCCGAGGTCGTGGCCGAGCTGTTCCTCCAGCTCGCGGCGCAGTCCGGGGTCGAGGGGCTGTCCGGCGCCGCTGACGATGTTCTTCGGGTCGGGTGTACGGGACTTGGCGGCCCGCTCCTTGCGTTTGCGCCGCCGCTGCTCGGCCGCCTGCTCCGCACGGGCGTCCTGCGCCTGGGAGTTCACCGCGTCACCTCCCCGTGCCCGCTCAGCCCCTCGTGGACGGCCCGGGCCAGCTCCTGGCCCAGGCGGCGGGCGGACAGTCCGGCGGGCAGCGGGGCGAGGCCGGACAGCGCGTCGACGCTCAGCGCGCCGTGCGCGGCCAGCGGCACCCCGTGCTCGCGCACCAGCCGGGTCAGCTCGCTCTCGAACGCGGCCGACACCCGCTCCGGGTCCACCCGGAAACCGTCCAGCACCAGCTCGCCGATCTCGACGCGAACCTCCGGAACCCGGGCCGCCGGTGCCCGGTTGGCGGACAACCCGTCCGCGGACGGCATCGGGAAGCGGTTCACACCCATCCGCGCACCTCCGACGGCGTCAGCGAGCGCTCCAGCTTCAGGTACTCGGTGCGCGCGGCGGCCAGCATGTGCCGCATCTGCAGCCGGTCGCCCTCCTCGGCGGCGAGGAAGGCCCCGGACAGGGCGATGTTGCGGATCGAGCCGCCGGCCACGGTGAGCTGCGCCAGCAGGGCGGGGTCGATGTCCTTGACGGGAGCCTGCGGGGGCAGCACCCGGCGCCAGATCTCGGCGCGTTCGTGCTCGGCCGGGAAGGGGAAGTCGACGACGAAGCGGATGCGCCGCAGGAAGGCCGTGTCGAGGGCGTTCTTCATGTTGGTGGTCAGGATCGCCAGGCCCCGGTAGGCCTCCATGCGCATCAGCAGATAGCTGACCTCCAGGTTGGCGTACCGGTCGTGGCTGTCCTTGACCTCGCTGCGCTTGCCGAACAGCGCGTCGGCCTCGTCGAACAGCAGCAGCGCGCCGCCGCGTTCGGCGGCGTCGAAGACGCGGCGGAGGTTCTTCTCGGTCTCGCCGATGTACTTGCTGACCACCTGGGAGAGGTCGACGACGAACAGGTCCAGGCCCAGCTCCCCGGCCATGACCTCGGCGGCGAGGGTCTTCCCGGTGCCGGAGCCGCCGGCGAACATGGCGGTGACGCCGAGGCCGCGGCGCAGGGTGGCGGCGAAACCCCACTCCTGGTGGACGGTGGCCCGCTGCCGTACGTGGGCGACGATCTCGCGCAGGACGCTCGTCTGCCGTTCGTGCAGCACGAGGTCGTCCCAGCCGGCCTGTGGCTCGATGCGCCGGCCGAGGCCGTCCATGCCGACGCGGGCCTCGTCCAGCCCCGCCCGCCAGGCGAGTTCGGCGGCGTCCAGCTCGTCCTCGTGCGGCAGCCGGCGCCGTACGGTGGCGGCGGCGGAGCGCACGACGTGCGGCGGCAGCTGGAACTGGGCGACCAGGGAACGCAGTTCGCCTTCGTCGACGTCGACGTCGTCGAACGCGTCGGCCCACAGGTCGAGTTGCTCCTCGTCGTCGAGGCGGGGTACGGCCACCCGGGCGCCGTGGGAGAGTTCGGTGCGCAGCGGGTCCTCGCCGGAGACGGCCACGGGGACCGCGGCGGAGGCCAGGAACGCCTCGGTCGCGGCCCGCTGGTCGCGGTCGACGTCGCCCACCTCGACGAGCAGCGCGGCCGGCAGCAGGATCGCCTCGCGCTGCCAGAGCCGGGCGAGCCGGTCGCGTTCGACGGGGTCGGTGGGCACGTCCTCGGCGCTGGTGGCGTAGAGCCCGA